>DAOUJI010000017.1:0-17166 GCA_034422875.1 Dehalococcoidia bacterium
CGGCGCCTGAGAGGTTGGCCCCCTTCAGGTTCGCTTCCCCCAGCTTGGCCCCGTCCAGGCTGGCCGTTTCCAGGTCTGCGCCTGCCAGGTCGGCTCCTCGCAGGTCGGCCCCAGCAAGATGGGCTCCTCTCAAATCGGCCCCGACAAGAACGGCTTTTTGGAGAATGGTGTTGGTGAGGTCGGCGTCGGTTATGACAGCGTTGGCCAACCGCCCCATGCGGCAGCCTGAACGGCTCAGGTTCGCCTTGCTCAGGTTGGCTTCCACCAGGTGGATGCCGCTCAGGTCGGTGTCGCTCAGGTCGGCGTAGCTGAGGTCGGCCCTGTTGAGCTTGTGGCTGCTCAGGCTGGCGCCCTTGAAGTCAAGGCGTTCGTTGGGGTTGTCCTGCCGCCACTGCTCGATGGCCGGAGCGCCCCGCAGGGCTAGCTGCATATGCTCGGTCTTAGACACGCAGAAATTTTAGCACAGAGGGGGGCGGGGGCGTCACGCCCTATCTCAGGAGAGCTACGAATCCGGCTTGTTCGAAATGGCGGTCGTAAGCTAAGGCTTCCTTGACGTACCGTTCTTCCATCAATAGAAAACTTGCACAGTCGGTGACGCTCCATTGTTGGTCCAATCGGCACGCGTATCGTGCGACAGCAGCCTCGAACTGGGCTCTTGTTTGTTCGACGACTTCCACATCGGGACTGGTCATCAAGGCTCTCACTGTCTCAGCGGCAAGTCTGCGGTTGTATTCACCTCTTCCACTCATGGAAGTTAGTAATTCAACAAGGACCATATCAGTAGTCAGAATCTGGATGGGTCCCATCTGTTCGGTAACCGCCTGTGCCTTTTCGTGTAATCCATCGCTGGGGTCCAGCGCAGCTATCCAATAGCCGGTGTCGGCGAAGACCACCCTCACCGTGGATTATTCCTTTGGCCACCCATACAGATAATGTTTATAATTCTTTGCTCCATCGGACGGCAGGTCGTTCCAATCGACGTCAGGGCAAGATTCGTGGACTTTATGGAATATCTCTAGGACTGAAGATGCTCCTGACATGGGCGGCACTTCTTCAATGCCCACCATCTCCCTAATGTCTTCGGGCAGCTTGATGTTGTTCTTCTGCTCGAAGTCCTCAACACTTTCGCACCAAGCCAGGAAGGCTTCTGATAGATTCATTCCCATGTTCCTGGCGGTCATCAAGTCCGGCTTAGCTCTTTCCCATTCGGACCTGTGGAGCCAGGCGATGCCGCGATTGGCAAATGCGGCCTTATCGGGTTTTAGACTCAACGCCTGATCGTAGTCTTGTATGGCGAGGTCAACGTCGCCTCTTTTAGAATGAGCAACACCTCGGACGGTATAAGCCTCGGCACAGTCTGGATCCAGGTCAAGTGCCTTGTTGAAGTCCTCTACGGAAGTATCTAAATCGCCTTTGTCAATGTAAACCGCACCTCGAACAACGTAGACAAGTGCAATGCTCGGGTCCAGTCTCAGCGTCTTGTTGAGGTCCTCCAACGCAGTATCTAAATCACCTTTACTGCTGAAAGCCGCACTGCGAGCGAAATAGGCGTAGACATAACCGGGGTGGAGTGTCAGTGCCTTGGTATAGTCCTGGATGGCCCTGTCACAATCGCCCTTGGCTCCGTAAGAAGCACCTCGGTTGAAATAAGCATAGGCATTATCCGGTTCCAAGGACAACGCCTTGTCGTAGTCCATTATGGCGTTGTCATGGTCTCCTTTTAGATAGTGAACAATTCCAATGTTGACATAGGATGCAGCATAGTCTGGAGCCAACTCCAGCGCTTGGTTGTAGTCATGGATGGCCCGTGAATAAATTGATATGTTTCTGTAAGCATGGCCTCGGTACATGTAGACTCCGGTGTCCCCAAAGCCCAAGTCGATCGCCGTGCCGAAGTCTCTGATGGCGTTTTCATAGTCGCTTTTTCGGAAATAAGCAAAAGCGCGATTTCTATATGCGTTGCCGTAGTTTGGGTCCAACGTCAGGGTCTGTTGGTAGTCTTGTATTGCAAGGTCATACTCGCCTTGTTCGAGGTATGCGCGAGCGCGATTGAAATAGATTGTGGCATTGTCAGGGTCTAACCGTAGTGCCTGTTTGTATTCCTGTATGGCGCTGGCGAAGTCCTTCTGGTCTAAATGGTCATTGGCTCGATTGTTGAGTACAGCTGCCTTGTCGGAGCTCGATTCACCTGATGTCGACGGAGCGGGTTCTTCCAACGGAAGACGCTTTGAGTCAATCGGACAAAATTGTTCGAGGAGTCCAGGATCTGAGAAGTCTGTGGGATGGTCGACCGGGATCGTAATTGCCATTGTCGTGACCTAACGCGTTGGGTATGGTCGCCTGATGTGAAAATTGTACCATACGGCAGCATACCTCCGAACCGAGCCAGCGATTCGGTTGGTGTGTAGACAAAAGCAGAGGCCGACTCGCTATGGAGCCGGCCTCTCTGTGGTCACTTGGAATGGGAGGGGGTTAGGCTTCTTCGACGCCTCCTGGGGCGGTCATCGTCACACCGGACTTGGCGATCGTGATGTACTGGGACACCTTGTCCCTGAACTCCTGCAGGACAGCGTCGCCGTCGGTGTCGGAGGAGACCTCTCCGCTGGATATCTTATCCTTGAGGCCTTCGAAGAGGACGTCTTCCGACTTACCGTGGGGTATGTCGAAGAAAGCCCTGCCGAAGCTGGGGAGTTCGCCCGGAGCGAAGTACCCCATATCCCTGATGGAGTATCCCTCCAGCAGGTGAGTGCCCTTGCCGAGAACCTGTCCGGTGGCCACGTAGTGGTCCATCACCGCCGGGACTCCGTAGCGTTGGACTGGGCAGGTCTTCATGCACACCGCACAGCCGTCGTACCGTGCCATGACGGGCCTGCAGCGCTTGTATATCAGCTTGTGCTTCTGGACTCCCCTCCACCATACCTTGTCGCGCATCAGCGCCCTGCCTGGGCATCGGTTGACGCACACCTGGCAGATGGAGCAGAAGGTGTGGAGACCGTAGTCAATGGGTTGGTCGTGGGTGATCTGAGCGTCGGTGGTGATGATCATCAACCGAGCCCTGGATCCAAAGTGGGGGGAGAGAAGCTGGCCGTTGGCTCCCAGCTGTCCCAGACCTGCTGCCACGAACATGGGGATGTAGACCCCGCTGTTGTCGTTTGGACTGTGAATCTGGGCGTGGTAGCCCAGACTCCGAATGTGCTCTGCGAGGTCAAACGCCACAGCGCCCATGATGCGGTACACGCTGTGATGCGGGCCCTCTGCGAACAGGCTGGGGGCCGTCTGTGTGGGCTCGTAGTCCTGCTCCCACGCCAAGCATAGGGCATGGGGGTACTTAATCCACTCGCGCTTGGAAGAAAACGCGTAGCGCATGTCGTAGGCTGTGAAACCGGCTTCGGCAAAGCCCAACTCGCGGGCCTTCAGCCGTATCTCTTCGGTTACGTCCTTGCCGTAGTTTGGCTCTACGGACGGTTGGATGTCTCCGCTGTTCTTGGCGGCCTCCACGATGGGCTTGTTGAGCACGTCGTGAATCCGCCGGTCAGCGAGCTGGTCTTCCTTGTAGACTGTCCAGACCCACTCCCGGTCTGCGGTGTACTCGACCTGCTGGCTCTCGAGGGGATATTCCCTGGAATAGAAGTCCACCTCGGCGGGAAGTTGGACAATGCCGGGCTCGGTTTCTAACTCCTCTGGGACACTTATCGTGACGTCACTATCCCCATGTCTCCTTCCGGGACGGTTGACGGAATGGCCGACCTTCAGCATGTCTTACCTCCATGCGATACTGGGCTCTGTTTCTCGACGACGTCCAAGGACGCCAGGTACACCAAGCCCATGTTGCCCCTATTGTCGGTTTGGCGACGCCTATTGTCAAGCGAATTGGCGTTTGTAACGGTTTAAACTTTGGGGGGTTGTTCAATCAGGAGCGTTGGGCAGTCTTCCGGGCCACCATTGCGTCGGCCAGGGGACTCTGGTGGGAGCCGATCACTACGTTCAGCAGTGACGGCTTCCTCGAATCCAAGGCACGTGTTACGGCTGGAGCTATCTCATCCCGCTTTTCGACGGTCTCGCCATGGCCTCCAAGCGTGGATACAAGCTGGTCATAGGCTACATAGCGCAGATCGGTGTTGACGGCTCGTCCGTAGTAGGCCAGTTGGAAGTTCTTGTCGATGCCCCAGGTCGAGTCGTTTCCCAGGACTGTCGTGATGTCCAGATTGAACCTCACCGCCGTGTCGTATTCCATGACGTAGAACCCAATGGAGCCGTCGCCCATGAACAGGAACACGTTGGACTGGGGCCGGGCCAGCTTCGCGCCCAGGGCGTAGGGCAGGCCGCACCCGAGCTGGCTCAACGGGCCTAGCCGCATCCAATGTCCCAGTTTCCTGGCTTTCAGGTAGCATCGGCCCCACTGTACGTAGTCTCCGCCGTCGATGATTATCACGTCGTCCTCTCTTATGAAAGGCTCGACCTCGGAGTAGACGCTGATAGGGTGCAGCGGAGTCTCCTCGCCGCTGAATGAGTCCAGATGATCCCTCCAGCCCCGGACGTCGGATTCCAGTTGCTCCAGCCAGGGCGAGATGTCTCCAGCCTTGGCGGCTTGGGCCCGTGCTTCCGCCAGCATCTGAGCGACGACTGCCTCAATGTCACCCTGGATTCCCAGGGACACTCCACGGTTCTTCCCGATCTCGTCGGGGGAAAGGTCCACCTGGACGATTTTCGCTTCTGAGGAGAAATAGGGCGGTGAGCCGTAGCGATAGCGGTGGTCCAGGCGCTTTCCCAGGAGGACGACTACGTCGGCCTCCCTGAAACGCCGTGCGGCCGCGTTCAAGGCGGCGTCCCCGTAGCCGAAGCACAGGGGATGGTCGTCGGAAATCATGCCCCTCGCTTGCTCCACGGTGAAGACGGGGACTCCCATGTGTTCGATAAAGTCCCGAAGCGTGGATGGATTCAGGGAGTATCTGGCAGCGTTGGCCGCTACGACCACAGGCCGTTTTGCGTTCGACAGCAGTTCCACAGCCTGTTTCACCATATATGGGTCTCCCTGGGGCCTGCCTGGGCTTCTGTAGGCGGACGGCCCATGCCGAGGGAGGTCTTCTTCCGAACGTTCTTGCTCCTGGATGTCGATGGGCATGGTCAGGCATACCGGGCCGGGCCTTCCCGTCAACGCAGTCCTGAAGGCGGTGGCAGTCATGTCGGGAATGCGGCTGGCGTCGTGAATCAACCAAGCTCCCTTGGTCACAGGCGAAGCCAGGCTGACCTGGTCTATCTCCTGGAAGGCGTACATTCCCTTCTCGGGCAGCTCTGCGGAACCCGTCAGAAGGATCACCGGTGACTCGGATGTGTAGATGTTGGGGAGGGCGGATATGGCGTTCGCAAAACCGGGGCCTCCCGTGACCAATACGACTCCAGGCCTGCCTGTTATCCTGGCCCAGCCGTCGGCCATGTGCATAGCGGCGGCCTCGTGCCTGGTGTCCACCAGCCTCATTCCCTCGTCGGCGCACGCGTCCACGAGGGGCAGAATCGTGTCGCCGACTATCGTGAAGATGGTGTTTACACCCTCCATCTTGAGGGCGCGAAGCAGCACGTGGGAGCCAGTGAGTTTGGGCATCGGGTCCTCCTGACGTATATCTGTGCGACAGCCACAGATTATCACCAGGGTATGCGGGAACGCAAAGACGCCAGGACGCAATGGCGCAATGCCGGGAACATGCGAAATCCTTTTGTGAGTCGCTAAAGACCGTTGACGACCCGGTGGATGCCAGCTTTTATCATGCGCTCACCAAAGTTGATGACCATGCCCAGCTTCATGCCTGACAGCCGCAAATAAGTCAGAGTCTGGGCCTCGAATATAGGATTGTACTTGGAGGTTGACTTGCATTCTACGATCACTTTGCCGCCGACAACCAAGTCAATCCTCAACGGAGCAGATAGTTCGACTCCTTTATAGACCAAAGGCAACGCGACTTGTTGGGCTACGGCCAGTCCAGCTTGGCGCAATTCCCAGGCTAGCGCATCTTCATAGACGCTTTCCAATAGTCCGGGACCGCCGAGTGTTCGGTGGACTTCAAGGGCACAGCCGACGACCACTCGGCTGATTTCGTTTTCAGTCATGGAACGATGTTAGAACGCCATGACGCCAAGACGCAATGGAGCAACGTCAGCGACAACATAGACCCTTTGCGTCATGGCGTCCCTGCGCCATTGCGTTAGAGTTAGCCCAGGACCATGATGGAGCTGGACTTGATGACGAGGTAGACGTCCTGGCCTTCTTCCAGCCCCAAAGAGTCCAACGCCTCCGGGGTGACCTGGGCCATTAGTGTGGCGCCCACGTCGGCGAAGAGTAGCACGTCGTGGTCTATCCGGTGAATGGCGTCCAACCGCCCTTTGAGTATATTCCGTGCGCTGATCCGTTCCGGCCTGTCCACCGCGATGATTATGTCCCCCGCCCGTATGCCGATTGAGAGCATGTCCCCCACCGACACCGAGTCGTTGAGGCCGGTGAGCCGAAGGGAGACCGATCCAAGAGCGACAGTCGTTAGACCGTTGGATGGGCCGCTGTCTGTCACCTGGACGTCCAGCAGGTTCTCCAGACTGCCCAGGTGCACCAGAGAGTGGACATAGGGCTCCAGCAGGACTTTACGGGGCTCGTCGAAAGCAAGCTGGCGTCCGTTGGAAATGACCAACGCCTGATGGGCCAAGGCCAACGCCTCCGAGATGGAGTGGGAGACATAGACCATGGGCATTCCAAGGCTTCGATGGAGGTCGCCCAGGTATCTCAGAACGCGCCCACGCAAGGCAATGTCCAGGGAGCCCAGAGGTTCGTCCATGAGCAACAGCTCCGGTGAGGCGGCCACAGCCCGGGCCAGGGCTACTCGTTGCCGTTCTCCGGCGGACAGGTTCCTGGGGCGGCGGTCCATCAGCCGGTTAATGTCCAGCAAGCTGACCAGACGGTCAGGATCAACGTTGCGGGCTTCCGTCGGAGTCTGGTTGTACCCATACATGACGTTTTCCCTGACGCTCATGTGGGGAAACAACAGTCCGTCCTGGAATACGTAGCCGACGCGGCGGCGTTCCGGCGGGAGGTTGATGTGGGCGCCGGACGAGAACAGTGTCCTGTCTCTCAGGGTGATGTCCCCTTCGTCTGGATCAATCAGTCCGGCGATGGCGTTGAGTATGGTGGTCTTGCCGCTGCCCGACGGCCCGAATATAGCCGTGACGCCAGAGCCGAATCGGCTGTCAATGCTCAAGTCAAAGCCAGGATAGGTCTTGCGGAGGGTCAGGCTGAGGGTCGTGTCGTTCATGGCAGCAGCGTATAACGTCTGTATCAGGATACGGCGGCTCGCCGCACAAGGAACTGGTGGGCCGTCAACGCAATTAAGGCCAGGACCAGAGAGGCGACGATCATTCTCACCGCCGACGCCTCGTCGCCCACCTGCACCCGATTATATATCAGCAAGGGAATGGTCTGGGTCTGGCCGGGGATGTTTCCCGCGACCATGATGGTGGCGCCGAACTCTCCCAGTCCCCGCGCGAATCCAAGCAGTATAGCCGCCAGGATTCCTCTGTGGGCTAGCGGAGCCGTCACCTTAAAGAAGGTCTTGACGGAGCCTGCTCCCAGGCTGCGGGACGCCATCTCCATTCGGGGGTCCACCCCGGCCATAGCCACCTCTATGGTTCGCACCATCAGGGGCAGCGCAACAAGGCCAGCGGCCAGAGCCGCCGCAATCCATGTGAAAACAACGTCCACCCCGAAAAGTTTGTCCAGGACCCATCCGACAGGCCCATCGCGTCCGAGGACAAGAAGAAGGACGTAACCTGTGACCACCGGTGGCAGCACCAACGGGAAGGAGACCACTGTGTCGATAACCGGCTTGCCGCGTATGGAGGACTTGGCCAGCAGCCACCCTATCCAGAGCGCAACAGGGAAGCCCAGCGCCGTGCCCACGGCGGCCACTTGGAGAGAAAGGGCGATTATCTGGAGTTCATCAGTGGACAACTAAGAATCCTCACAGCCGAACGGTCACGGTGGCCTTCGTCCACAGCCTATTCTACTCCACCGGTGTGAATCCCCGACCCTCAAACAGTGATGCGCCCTCGGCGCTTTGCAGGAACTCAAGAAACTTTTTGGCAGGTTCGCGCCGCTCCGAGTTCTCCATCAAAGCGGCCGGGTAAACGATGGGTAAGTGGCTGTCAGAGGGGATGTCCGACACGTTTACAAGACCTGCGGATGCGGCGTCGGTGGCATAGACGATTCCGAAGTCCAGGTTGCCTGTTTGGACATACGCCAGCGCCGCACGTACGTCAGGAGCGTATATCAGCCGTCCTTCGAGGCCGTTCCAGTATCCCAAGTCCTTAAGAGCTTCCACGGCGTACGCTCCGGCGGGAGCGAGGTTGGGGTCGGCGATGGCAATCCGATGGTCTGCGTCTGTTCCGAGCAACCTGTCCAAAGTGTTCGGGTCGTCGTCCGCCACCAAGCCGGTCGGACGCGCCGCCAGAACGAGACGGTTGGTCAGTAGGTCGAACCTTGAACCCTCGGCCAAAAGCCCCAACGTCTCAAGACGGTCCATGGGAGGTGGTCCAGCGGACACGAAGACATCAACGGGCGCGCCCTTGACTATTTGCTGGGCCAGGGACGTGGAGCCGCCGAAGTTGAACCTGACCTCGACTCCCTCCGTCTCCTTGAACCTCCGCCCCATCTCCTGCATGACGTCGGTCAGACTGGAGGCGGCGGACACGAGTATGACCCCTTGGGAGGAGCCACAGGCTGGAAGCGCCAACGCAAGGACCAGGCTTAGTGCAACTAAGAGCCGCATGCAGCCGGCTGGTGGGTTCCTTATTTCACGAAACCGCGCTTCAGGTCGGATTGGACGCCGCCGGGCGTGACGCTATATGGCGCCCTCTTCCTTCAGCTTGGCGATGTCGTCCTTGCCGTATCCCAGGTCGGTCAGTATCTCCTCGTTGTGTTCGCCGTGTTCCGGCGGGCGGCGGCGGTAACTGGGAGGAGTGTCAGAGAGCTTGAGAGGGCTTCCAGGGACCTTCAAGTCCGGCACCCTGGGATGGGGCAGGTCGACCATCATCTCGCGGGCCAGCACCTGCGGGTCCACCACCACGTCGGACACCCGGTTGATGGGCCCGACGGGCACTCCGGCCTCCGTTATGATGTCGACCCACTCGGCGGTGGTCTTGGACTTCGTGTGCTCACTGAGGATGGATACGATTTCGGCCCGGTTCTCCACACGGAGAGTGTTGGTCTGGAACTTGGGATGGTCCATCAGGTCTTCACGACCTATGGCCGGGCAGAGCCGCCGCCACAGGCCGTCGTTGCCGCATCCGATGATGAAGAACCCGTCGGATGACGGAAACGCCTGGTAGGGCACCAGGCTGGGATGTCCTGAGCCAAGCCTGCCGGGAACCCGGCCAGTCGCCAGGTATCCAACGGCGTGGTAGCTCATCACGGCCACCTGGCCTTCCAGCAGGGACGCCTCCACGTATTGGCCCTTGCCGGTGTGTTCGCGGTTGTACAGGGCGGTGACAATGGAACCGTAGGCCATCATGCCTGTGAACAGGTCCACCAGCGAGTATCCCGTCCGCAACGGCGGGCCGTCCGGCTCTCCGGTGGTGCTCATAAGGCCGCTGTATCCCTGGATGATCAGGTCGTATCCGGGCTTGTCGGCCAGGGGCCCCGTCCGTCCATAGCCGGACACGGAGCAGTAGACGATGCGGGGGTTCAGTTCGCTTATGACGTCGTAGCCCAGGCCCATGCGGTCTGCTGTACCCGTGCGCAGGGACTCCAGCATCACGTCGGCGTCCTTGGCCAAGTCCTTAAATATCTGCACCGACCGTTGGTCTTTCAGGTTTAGCGTCAAGCTGCGTTTGTTCCGGTTGAAGGCCAGAAACTGGGTGCCTACGTCGTTCCAGAAGGGAGTCCAGTTCCTGGTTTCGTCGCCGTGGCCCGGCTCCTCCACCTTGATTACGTCGGCGCCCATGTCTCCCAGGAACATGGTGCAGAAGGGTCCGGCCAGGGTCCGGGTGATGTCGATTACCTTTATTCCATCAAGCGCTGAGGCCACTTTTACCTCCGGGTGGACTGATTGAGTGTTTTCGAGCAGTCAGCATTATACCATGTCTTCGGCGACTGCTCTCCCCCTGCCGCTGCCCTTGACCTAGGCGGCACTCGTGCCTAATATGGCCGCTAGGAGGTGTCCCATGCCAGCCACAAACGACCTGAAAGCCAGACTGTCCAGGGGAGAGACCATCGTCGCTCCCGGGGCCTACGACCCCTTCAGCGCCAGGGTGGTGCAGACCCTGGGCTTCACCGCCGTCTACACCGGGGGATACATGTCGGGGGCGCACCTGGCCGTGTCCGAGCCTCTTATGACCATGACTGAGCAGATAGACGTAGGGAAACGAGTTGCCGACGCCGTGGACCTGCCTGTTATTGTGGACGGGGGAGCGGGCTACGGAGACCCGGTGCACACGATGCGCTCGGTGAAGGCTTACGAGGCTGCCGGGCTGGCGGGGATGCACATCGAGGACCAGGTCTACCCCAAACGGGCCTCATATCATGCGGGGCTGGAGCACATCATTCCCAGAGACGAGTTCCTGCAGAAGATGGAGTACGCCCTCAGAGCGCGCACGAACCCCGACTTCCTGATTATCGGGCGCACCGATGCCTTCACCGCCGTGGAAGGGGATATGGACGAGGCCATTGCCAGGGGCCTTGCCATGAGAGACCTGGGAGTCGACGCTGTCATGCCCAGGGGCGTCAAAGCGGCGGAGGACCTGGCAACCTTCCGAAAGGGCGTGCCGGACGTTCCGCTGCTGGTCATAGCTGGCGCCGACGACATATCAGTCCAGGAATACACCGACCTCGGATACCAGATAATCATCTACGCCACCACGCCCATCATCGCCGCCGCCAAGGGTCTCATAGAGGTCTACACGAGCCTGCGGGATACTGGCCTTACGGGCATCAGCGCCGCGGACGTGGTCTGGCGCCGTGCTGAAGTGGAGTCGCTAATCAGCCTGCCCGACTACTACCAGGTGGAAGCGGAGACCACCGAGAAGGAATTCCAGGGCCGCCGAGCCCATTAGCTGGGGGTCATAAGCGCACAGGGATGCGGTCCGACAGGACTATCTCGTCCTCGGAAACACGGCAGCGATAGGCGTAGGCTTCCACGCCTTTCTCCACAGCCTGTCTCAGAGCCTCACCGAACAAGGGGTCCGCTTCATCATGGGGAGTAAGGGCTTCAGCGTCCTCTCGTTGCACCACGAAGACCGCTACCGCCCTGTGACCTTGCTCCACCGCCCTGGCCAGAGAGCCGACGTGCTTGGTGCCGCGTATGGTGGGAGCGTCTGGGAAGAGGCCCACGTCGTCGACTACGAGGGTCACCGACTTGGCTTCCACGTAACAGACTCCCTCGGGGCCGCTCAAGGCCAGGTCCAACCTGGAGTCTTCGAAGGTCCGTTCACGTTCGATTTTGGTATAGCCCTGAAACTCCTTTAGACGCCCGTCGACAAAGGCCTCGTGAAGCAGCACGTTGGGCAGCCTCGCGTCTGAGGAACAGAGTGTGTGGCCTAGGTCGACGAGGGCAAGGTCGTAGGCGGTCTTGCGATGGTCTCCACTAACAGGTCTAAGGAGCACCCGGAAACCCTCCACGAGCAGTTCCCTCATCCGGCCTGAGTTGGCGATGTGGACCAGGGTCTCGCTGCCGTCTACATCCACCAGCCCCGCGAACCGGTTCAACCTCCGCAAGAACCGCCCCTCTATCATCTGGTCGTACTTCATATCTCTTCCTGGCCGCCTCATGCTACCATCACACAGAGTGGCTGGATATAAGCTCACTGTAGCGCATCGGCGGCCTCTGGAAGCCGTTGACCGGCGATAGTCCGGTTGCTAGACTCGCCGAAGTAAAGGAATCATAGAGTGTCGGCGTTCCCGCAAAAGCTAGACCAAGCCTGCCTTAACAATAGGAGCCTTCTGTGCGTGGGTCTGGACCCCGACCCGGCACGCATGCCTGTGGCTGACGCTGTAGAGTTCAACAGGGCCATCGTCGATTCGACTGCGGACCTCGTGTGCGCCTATAAGCCAAACCTGTCCTTCTACGAGGCATTGGGCATCGGGGGGCTGAAGGCCCTGGAACGCACCATCTCCCATATCAAAGAGGACGCGCCTAACGCGGTCATTATCGGAGACGCTAAACGTGGCGACGTAGGGGCCTCCGCCGAGGCTTACGCAAAGGCCATGTTCGACGTTTGGGGATTCGACGCGGTGACCGTAAATGCCTACCTTGGCGGAGACACAGTCCGCCCCTTCCTGAACTACCAGGACCGGGGGGTCTTCATACTGTGCCGCACCTCCAATCCGGGCGCCGGAGACTTGCAAGACCTGAGATCGAGCGGTTCAGGTGAGCCTTTGTACCGGACCGTAGCTGCCCAGGCGATGGAATGGTCCTCGGCAGGGAACGTTGGCTTGGTGGTTGGAGCGACTTATCCCGCCGAGATGAAGCAGCTCAGGGAATTATGCCCGGATATGCCTTTTCTCATACCCGGTGTGGGCGCCCAGGGAGGCGACCTTAGGGAGGCGACTCTAAACGGTGTGGATGTGAGCGGACGTCGGGCCGTTATCAACGCGTCCCGCAGTGTCCTCTATGCCTCCACCGGAAGCGACTACGCCGAGGCGGCCCGCAAGGAGGCCGGCAACCTCAGGGACGGCATCAACGCCTCTCTGAATGAAGCAGGTCTGGGATGGTCCTAGAGCTCAAGCTGGGTGAGTTAGTGCGGCTGAAGAAGGGCCACCCCTGCGGCAGCTATGAGTGGGAAGTGACCCGGTTGGGAGCCGACATCGGTCTGAAATGCCAGGGATGCGGCCGATATCTGATGATGCCCCGCTCCGACTTGGAGAAACGGGTCAAACAACTGACCGTCAGGCAGTCGGAGGCTGACGCTTAGAGCTTTCGGCCTGCCCCGGAATGACGACAGGCGCCACGCCCTGAAATTGACGCCCTATTAGCCCACTGATAGACTGGTTTCAAAGCTAATTCGCAGGTGACCATTGTCCAAAGCTGAAAAAAACGGCGAGGCAGAGCTGCGGAAAGAGAGTTTCACCTCTCCTTCCCAAATCCCCATAGATACGTTCTACGCGAACCCGGACGACTCACCTGAGCTTAGTTCACCTGGAGAGTTCCCCTTCGTTCGGGGCATCCATCCCACCGGCTACCGCAGCCGGTTGTGGACCATGCGTATGTTCGCCGGTTACGGCGCCGCTGAGGAAACCAACGCCAGGTTCAAGTATCTTCTGGAAAACGGGCAGACGGGCCTGTCCACGGCTTTCGACATGCCGACGCTCTATGGCTACGACACCGACGCTCCCCAGGCCGCTGGAGAGTTCGGCAAGTGCGGTGTGGCCGTGTCGTCCCTGGCGGACATGGAAATCCTGTTTGACTCGATTCCCTTGGACCGAATCACGACCTCCATGACCATCAACAGCCCGGCGGCCATCATCTGGGCCATGTACATAGCCGTCGCCGAGAAGCAGGGAGTCCCGTTGGACAAGGTCGGCGGCACTCTCCAGAACGACATTCTCAAGGAGTACATCGCCCAGAACGAGTACATCTTCCCGCCTGAGCCGTCCATGAAGCTGGTGGTGGACACCGTGGAGTTCGCGGCCAACCACCTGCCCCGCTGGAACCCCATATCCATTTCCGGATATCACATCCGCGAGGCGGGGGCCACCGCTGTCCAGGAGCTGGCCTTCACCATGGCCGACGGGTTCGAGTACGTTCGCTGGTGTTTGGACCGGGGGATGGACGTGGACGACTTCGCACCGCGCCTGAGCTTCTTCTTCAACGTAGACAACTACTTCTTCGAGGAAATCGCCAAGCTCCGTGCGGCCCGGAAAATTTGGGCCCAGGAGATGCGCGACACCTTCGGCGCCAAAAACCCCAGGTCCTGGTGGATGCGCACCCATGCCCAGACGGCGGGATGGACCCTGACAGCCCAGCAGCCTGAAAACAACTACGCCCGTGTGGCGCTTCAGACGCTGGCGGCAGCACTGGGCGGAGTCCAGTCGCTGCACACTAACTCCGCCGACGAGGCATGGGCTTTGCCCTCAGATAAGGCGGCGTTGGTGGCCCTGAGGACTCAGCAAATCGTCGCCCACGAAACGGGCGTGACCGATGCGGTGGATCCCCTGGGCGGCAGCTATCTCCTGGAGGAGCTTACCCAGCGTGTCGAGGCTGGCGCATACGAATACTTCCGCAGCATCGAGGACATCGGCGGTGTGCTTCCGGCCCTGGAAACGGGTTATCTGCAAAGGGAAATCGCCGAGGCCGCATACCGTCTCCAACGTGAGATGGACCGAGGCGAGCGGGTGACGGTCGGCGTTAACGAGTATGTCAACGACGACATGCTGGAAATCCCCCTGCTCCGCGTCGACCGGGAGAGCGAAGAGCGGCACTTGACACGCCTCAACGACGTGCGCCGCCGACGGGACGACCGGGAAGTCAAAGAGAAATTGCGCGACCTGGAGCGCGCCGCACGCGCCGACGAAAACGTCATGCCCTATCTGCTGGACGCGGTAAAAGCTTATGCAACCCTGGGCGAGACTATGGACGTGTTCAGGGAAGTCTACGGTGAATACACCCCGTCCTGGGGCTACTAACCGACAATAGCGGTGAGCGGCAATCGTTTCCTCATTCGCAAGACCGTGGAAATAGCTTTGCCTATCCCGACCCGGAGAAGGAACGGAAAATGACGTCCCCATCCGCCTCAGACAGAGAGGCTCTGGTCGCTCTCTACAATGCCGCTGACGGCCCGGAATGGGAAGACAGCGAGGGTTGGTTGAGCGATGCCCCCATTGGCGAATGGTACGGCGTCATCACCGACGGAGACGGCCGGGTTGTCTCTCTGTCCCTCGACGACAATAACCTGAGCGGAGAACTGCCGCCGGAGTTGGGCAGCCTGACGAGGCTGGACGTCCTGTCTCTGTCCCTCAATAACTTGAGCGGAGAACTGCCGCCGGAACTGGGCGCTCTCACCAACCTGGAGGTCCTGGACCTGTCCTTGAACAACCTCAGCGGAGAGATACCGGCGGAGTTGGGGAATCTCACCCAGTTGGAAGAGTTGGACCTGTCCCTCAATAACCTGAGCGGTGAGATACCCAAAGAGTTGGGCAACCTGGTCAACCTGGAAGACCTGTTCCTCGACCACAACAACCTGAGGGGTGAGATACCGCCTGGGCTGGCCAACCTTCCCGACCTGGAGAGATTGTCTCTCGGCGGGGAGGTACTCGAAGTTGATTTGCCTCCAGGATTTCCTGAACCTGGGGCGGTTTTCGGAAACCAGTTTACAGGTTGCATACCCGAGCGTTTGCGAGACCTGCTGAGTGAAGACGAGGCCGACGAGCTTGGCCTTCCGGTCTGCGGATCATAGCCCGGTCTCCGGTACGGCTGGTTGGTCTGATTATATGATTTAATGCTCCCGATATATTCATAGTAGATTATGCTAGATATCGTTGATTACAAATTGAATATAGACGATAAGCGAGGACTTAATCCTGCACTCTTGCGTTTTCGGTTTTTGACACCCGCCCGCTCGTTTGCTAGACTAGCTTTTGGTGTCGTGGGCTTGGCTTATACGATGAAACAGCCCTTGGTGACGCATCACAACGTTTAGGCAAGCAGTGGAGGTGGTGGAATGAAAATCACCCTTTCAGTACTCAAGGCAGACGTAGGCTCCGTCGGCGGACACACCAAACCCATCGAAGAGATGATGGAAGCCGTCCGGTCAGCCGCCCAGTCCGCCGAAAGCAGCGGACTGTTGATTGACTCCTTCGTATCCCACACCGGGGACGACATAGCAATCGTCTGTTCCCACACCCGAGGCGCCGACGACACCGACGTGCACCAGTTCGCCTGGAACGCCTTCCTGGAGGCCACTGCCATCGCTTCCAAGCACGGTCTCTATGGAGCAGGTCAGGACCTGCTGGTGGACGCCCCGTCAGGAAACATCCGGGGAGCCGGTCCGGCCGTGGCCGAGGTCGAGTTCGACCACGACCCCGTGAAGACCAACCGGGTCAGACCGGCCGAGTCCTTCATGGTGCTGGCGGCTGACAAGTGCGGCCCTGGCGCTTACAACCTGCCCATGTTCCTGGGCTTTGCCGACCCCATGTATTGCGCAGGACTTATGCTGCCCAACATGATCAAGGGGTTCACCTTCCACATCATCGACATGAACAACACCGGCGGCGACAGCCTCATCAAGCTGGACGCCCCAGAGGACTACTACCACATATCTGCGCTGCTCCGGGACAACGAGCGGTTCGGCATAGACGGCATCTACTCCAGGACCCACGACCAGCGTGCCGTGTCCATCTCGGCCACCCGGCTGCACAACATCGCCGGCAGTTACACAGGGAAGGACGACCCAGTGGCTATCGTACGCAACCAGGGCATCTTCCCTGCTCCTGAGGAGTTGACCTCCCCGTATGCCAAGGCCCACTTCATCGGGGGAGACGCCCGCGGCTCCCACAACATGCCTCTCATGCCGGTTCCCATAAACACCCCGGTCACGGGCATTTACTGTCTGCCGCTGGTTTCCTGCGTCGGGTTCTCACTGAACGGCGAGGGCAAGTTCTCCGGTTCCTACATCGACTTCTTCGACAACCCTGCCTGGGACCTGGTCAGGACCCGCGCCCAGGAGAAGGGACTTGAGATGCGGAGCCAGGGTTGGTCCGGTCCCGCCATGCTTCCCTACACAGAGCTGGAGTACGGCGGCTTCCGCACAACGGTCGGGAACCTGGAGGAGCGGTTCGCCTACCGTAACGGCAAGGAGGAGGCCCCCATCCCCGAGCGGGCCACCGCCGACTAACTCCGCCGTCGGAACTAGGTACTACGCAGACGAGGCCCGCCTGAACCGGCGGGCCTCAAACTTTACCCGACGCGTGATGGGGTAATACAATTACCAAGCGCCTCATGAAACGTAGGCAGGAACTACTAAGGACACCGTACCAAAACCGTCATTCCGGCGGAGGCCGGAATCCAGAAGGCGCCGGGTGTCTTGCAAGGTTTCCTGGACTCCCTAGACTCACAAACGAAGTGCAACACCTTGTTAAGGTGTTGTCATGGGAAAAAGATATAGGCATGTCACCATTGAAGGAAGGTGTGAAATTGCCCG
>DAOUJI010000018.1:0-27234 GCA_034422875.1 Dehalococcoidia bacterium
CAATGGCGGCTCCGCTGCTTCCCAGCCCCCGCTTCAACGGAATGCCGTTATTGCAACGTAGCTTGAAGTGGGGAGCTTCGGCGTTCTTGATCTTGTACGACCTTAGACAAGCCTGGTACACCAGGTTCGACTCGTCGGCGGCAAGCTCGTCGGAGCCAAAGCCAAGTATCTCCACCTCCGGGGCCGGGGATGCTTCTAGTGTAACCTCGCTCCACAAGTCCAGCGCCATGCCAAGGCAGTCGAACCCAGGCCCCAGGTTGGCCGTGGTAGCGGGGACTCTTACAGTGACTCTATTTCCGCTTGTCATATCCGACGCCTTGGGTCTATTCCTCCAGAAGTCTCAGACCCAAGTCCCTGAGCTGGCCGCTGTCTACGTCGGACGGCGCTCCGAACAGCAGGTCGGCCCCGCTCTGGGTCTTGGGGAATGCGATGACATCTCGGATGGACTGGGCGTCCGCTAGTATCGCCACCAGCCTGTCGATCCCTGGCGCTATGCCACCATGGGGAGGAGCGCCGTATTCAAAGGCCTCCAACAGATGGCCGAATCTCGCCTGCACTTCTTCCTCAGAATAACCTAGGACTCGGAATATCTGTTCCTGCAGCTCCCGACGGTGCACTCGGATGCTCCCGCTGGCCAATTCGCTGCCGTTGCATACCAGGTCATAGGCTTTGGACTTCAGGCTTGCCAATTCACCGTTCTGGGGCTCGGAATTGGCCATTGCAATCAGCGCTTCCAGGTCATGGTCCTTGGGCGCCGTGAAGGGGTGATGAGACGAGTCCCATCTGCCCGCTTGCGGGTTCCATTCGAAAAGCGGGAAATCCACCACGAACGCGAAGGACAGAGTATCGGGGTCAGCTAACTCCAGCCTGTCAGCGATTTCCGACCTCAACGCGCTCAACGGAGGGTCTATCTCTCTGGTCGGACCGGCGAGGAGAAGGAAGAGGTCTCCAGGCCCTCCGGCCATTCGCTCGGCCATCTCCTTAACCAAACCAGGCCCCATGCGCAAGCCCTGGCTAAACTGCAAGTCTTCGTCAGTCAGGTCGTCGAGCGACTCGCCGGTGACCCGGAGGTGGCTCAACCCCTTAGCTCCCCTGTCTCGAACGAAATCCTCCAATTCCTTCAGCATTGAATTGCTGTAATGGGCCAAGCCGGGAGCGACGAAGCCCTTGATTGCCCCGCCATCTTCGGCCACCCTGTGGAAGATACGGAAGTCCGTCTTCATCGCGATGTCAGTGACGTCCGCCATCTCCAGACCAAACCGCAGGTCCGGTTTGTCGGATGCGTACTTGGACACTGCTTCCTGGTAGGTAAGCCTGGGGAATGGCTTGATCAACCGTTTGTCCGGAGCCAGTGTTTCAATCATGGAGGTATAGAGTTCTTCAATCAGGGAAAGGACGTCCTCCTCATCCACGAAGCTCATCTCCAGGTCTAGCTGTGTGAACTCCGGCTGGCGGTCCGCCCTAAGGTCCTCGTCCCTGAAGCAGCGCGCAATCTGGAAGTAGCGTTCGAATCCAGCCACCATCAGGAGTTGCTTCAACTGCTGGGGAGACTGGGGCAGGGCGTAAAAGCTGCCAGGCTGAAGGCGGCTGGGCACGAGGAAGTCCCTGGCGCCTTCCGGAGTGCTCTTGATGAGAATGGGCGTTTCAATCTCCAGGAACTCCCGCTCATCCAGGAAATCTCTAATGAACTTGACGATTTTGTGCCGGAGGACCAGGGTCTTCTGCATGGTCTCGCGGCGAAGGTCCAGATACCTATACCGCAGCCGGAGACTCTCGTCCACGTCCGAGTCCTCGTTGATTAGAAATGGAGGGGTGATAGAGCTGTTCAGGACCTCCACCTCTTCCGCCACTACTTCAACGGCGCCAGTGGGCAAGTTGGGATTCAACGCCTCCGGCGGTCTCGGCGCTACCGTGCCCTTGACGGATAGGACCCACTCCGGCCTGGCTTGGTCAGCCGCTTTATAAGGTTCGGGGTTCAACTCCGGGTTGAACACCACCTGGACCAAGCCGGACCGGTCTCTCAGATCTATGAAAATTACTCCGCCATGATCCCTACGTCTGTGCACCCAGCCGGCAAGGGAGACATGACTGCCCGCATCAGAGTCTCGTAGAGTTCCGCAACCGGTGTCTTTGTACAACCCTAGTCTCCCGTCAGTCTCCAAGACGCTTGAGTATGCTGTCAACTTGCAGAGCGGAGGGCTTCATGAACTCCTCCAACGCGTCCTTGAGGCCCCCAGGAGCGTCTACAGGGGCAAGACACACGGTCCCCATGCAGATGTACGCTGTGGCGGACTCACCCGCAATGTAGCCGAGTTCCGACAGTGTCTCTTCGTCAGCAGGATCGACGACTTTTACACGGACGACATCGTATTCCAACGACGCCGCTGCGTCGTGCAGGGCGGCCGTGTCTTCACCACGAGGGTCACCTACGATGGTTATGTCAACGGCAGGCATATCCAACGACGCTCCGCCTTCGTCGCCGTTTTCCATTGGATACGAATCGGAAGAGGAGTCCATGCCAATTGCTCCGAGACCCGCTATGCAAAGGTCAGAAAAATGGCCCCGCCACGAACGGGGCTTCATGAAAAAGCGTAGCATAGGCGTCCAGCCTTTTCAAGAAATCCGGAGCTAATCCAAAGACGCTGGAAGCTCCTCGACCGCTGCTCCGTTGAGTATGATTCTGATGCCGTGAGCCTCGTTCTCCCTTAACACTTCCTTGTCCAGCGAGAACATGTACATGGGCGCCAGCAGATAAGGCCGTTCACGTCCCTGGGGGTCTTCCTCCAGCAACATGTCCACGTGGACTACACCCTCGTCGACAAACACCTTCTCAACAGAGAGGGGATCGCCTTTCAAGGGACGCCAGAGATAGTAGGCGGCTACAATCAGCGTTTTGGTGAAATCGGCGTCTCCGAGGATGTCGGTGTTTCCACGCAACCTAAACAGGTCCACACCCTCCAGGAAGTCTCTCATTTGCTCTTCGGATTGGACCAGCCTGACCTCGAGACGTTCGACAAACGGGTCGGCCTCCTGGTCAAGGGGGAGCACCCATCCGCCAAGAAGGAACCGGAAGGGAACCTCTCCGCTTTGGGAGCTTTCCTCTGACGAAGCTGTGCTGCGCGGTCCCGTTTCGCAGGCCATAGCTGCGAGAGCCAAGCCCGTGAGAAGCAGAAACGCCGTTAGCAACCGTCCAAGATGTGACATTGCGTTGTAGATTATATTGCAGGGCCGCCCGCTTTACCCAGCCCTATGTTGCCACGATGCCAGAATCACAGATAGACTGGGCTGGAGCATTGGGGCGGGTCCAAGATTATGAATCGAGGGATGAGTCCATGTCCGAAATAGCCTTCATCAAGCAGTTCCTGTCCGAGTCGCATAAGTCATGGGGCGAGGCGGTGGAGGGACTCACTTCCGAACAAGCCCACTGGCGTCCCTACGACAAAGGCAACCATATTGCCTTCAACCTGTGGCATTACACGCGGACTGTGGACAACATCATCATGTTCCTCTTCCAGAGGAAACCGACCGTATGGATGGCTGGGAAGTGGGACGAGAAGTTCGGGATGGACTCGAAAGACCAAGGGACAGGCATGGAGACTGAGACCGCCGCGAATCTCACAATAAATGACTTTCCCGCCTTCATCTCTTACGCCAGGGAAGTATGGGCTGAGGCCGACTCATTCCTGGACAATGCAACACCTGAAGACTTGGACCGAGTAATCCGAATGAGGCCGTTCGGCGAGCTTCAGATGCGGGAGATCATTGGGCGCAGCATCCTTACCCACGGCTGCCAACATCTAGGCGAAGTTTGGAGCCTGAAGGGCCTCCAGGGGCTGCCGGGAAACCCTCTGTAGGATGCCCGACACCCTGAAGGAACCCGGGCGCACCAGTTGAACAGGCCCCGCTCCCCATGGCTCAACCTGGCCATAATATCCAGCTGCCTTCCCTTCGTCGCAGCGGTCCAGGTGATGCTGGTCCCCCTTCTGGTGGCCATAGGCGAGGAGTTTGACACTTCCGTCGCCGTGGCAGGGCAGGTGGCCACCGCCACTTTCGTTACCTGGTCCATCGCAGCTCCTATAGGCGGGCCGTTCGCCGACGCCTATGGACGACGGTTCGTGATCCTGATGGGCATGGGCATTGCGATGGCAGGGACGGTGTCTTCCGGCCTGGCCTGGGACTTCTGGTCATTGGTGGTTTTTAGGCTCATCACTGGAGTCGGGGCAGCCATCATTCCAGCCAGCGTGTTTGCCGCAGTGGCCGACCTGTTTCCTCCTCAAAGGCGGGCCAGAGCTCTGGGGATATCCCAGGCCGCCGGAAGCATAGGTCAGATAATCACCGCCCTTCTGGTCCCCCTCATCGCCGGCGTCGGAGGCTGGCGGTGGACCTTCTACGCGGTTGGGGCTTTCGGACTGATGACTTGGGCCATTCTCTTCTTTAAACTCCCCAAAGACCGGCGGAGCCCGGACGCCAGGCTCGACTTCAGAGGCCGATTGAATGACCTAAGCAAGAACGTGGCGTTCTGGCACCTAATAGTAGTTAACTGGGTGCACAAGACGGCCACCTTCGGAGCTGTCGGGTACTTGGCGGCTTACCTGATTAAAGAGTACGGACTGGAGGAACAGGACACCTCAGCCCCTCTCACTGCAATTTACACCGCCATGACTATAACGCTCATTGTAGGCGGGTTCCTTACAGTTCAAGGAAAGCAAACCGTGATGCTGGTCGTGACAATGACCATTGGGGCAGGATTGGCTGCTCCGCTCTTTATTGTTGACGCCGGCGTATGGGTCACGACCTCTCTGGCCATAGTGTTCACGGCAAGCATGATACTCGGCCTGCCCTTCATGTCCATGCTGGCGATGCAGGTGTCAGGCCGTTCGAGAGCCACTGCGGCCGGGCTGTTCGGCTCTGCGATTCAGATGGGATTCGCCACAGGGTCTGCGTTCGGAGGAATCGCCTTGGGCCTCGGCAGTTTCGAAACCGCAGGATATCTCTTCACCGGACTGGGCCTGTTGTCCGTTGTCGTGCTGCTGTTGAGAATCGAGACAACCCGCGGCTAAGGCCGCGCAATCGGGATGTCTCTTGCCGTGTAAAGGGACAAAAGTTTCGATCAGGCGATGCTAACCTTTCAATTGGATGCACCTAAACCTTGCAATCAGACGCTATATTACCTTTCATTTGGACGATGCTAAACCTTTCAATTGGACGCCACTGAGTTTACAATTGGACGATGGTCGACAGCGAACTTCATCCACGTTTTATAGAATCCCGGTTCGCCGAGGCGTTGCAGGACTCTCCAGTCGTATTGATTCAGGGCCCGCGACAGTGTGGGAAGACTACCTTCGCGCAGATGGTGTGCGCACCCGAGTACCTACCGGGTCACCCAGGGGACAGTAACGCCCCGAGTCCCGGTTATGGCTATCTCAGCCTCGACGACGATGTCGTCCGTGCGGGCGCGGAGATGGACCCCATGGGATTCATCGATGAACTCCCCGAACGCGTCATTCTGGACGAGGTGCAGAGAGCCCCGGGGCTCTTCACGGCCTTGAAACTGGCGGTCGACCGGCGGCGCACCTCAGGCCGGTTCGTTCTCACCGGGTCCTCCAATCTACTGGCTGTCCCCACTGTACAAGACTCTCTTGCCGGACGCCTGGAGACGGTCAGACTACACCCCTTGTCCCAGTGCGAGTTGCACAGAAGCCGACCTGCCGACAGCGGTTTCATCGCTGCTTTGTTCGAAGATGACTTCCCGATTTATCAGACCGAGCGACTGGGAACGGAGCTGGCTGAACGGATTGTGTCGGGCGGGTACCCGCCAGCCCTCGCGCGTCCTGGCGGACGCCGGCGCACAAACTGGTATAGAAACTACATCGACGCCCAGGTGCAGCGGGACATTGGCGATCTGTCCCGCATCCGAGGACCGGACGCCCTGCCCAGGCTTCTAAGCATGACGGCCACCCAAACCGCCCAATTGCTCAACTTGAGCAGCCTGGCCGCCCCATTCCAGCTTAGCCGACCAACCATTGGCGATTACATCGCGCTGTTGGAGCGGGTGTACCTGCTGGAACGGCTTCCGTCGTGGCACAACAACCGTGGGAAACGTCTGATAAAGACTCACAAGCTCCACGTCGGCGATTCCGGTCTGGCTTGTGCGCTTTTGGGAGCCACAACCTCGACACTGATGAGGGACCGCACGTTGTTGGGACAGCTTCTGGAAACGTTCGTATTCCAGGAGTTGCGCCGACAGGCCGCCTCGCACATAAGCCCGGTTGAGTTCTTCCACTACCGTGACAAGGACAAGGTCGAAGTGGACATAGTAATGGAGTCCGGAACCCTGGTGGCCGGAGTCGAGGTAAAGGCTGGCGCCACAGTCACTCCGTCAGACTTCCGCGGCCTTCGGAGGCTCAAGGACGCTTCCGGCGACCGTTTTGCCGCCGGGGTTGTCCTCTACGACGGACGGACCAGCGTCAGTTTCGGGGACCGCTTACACGCGGTTCCCATTCGGCGCCTTTGGGAAATTCCATAAGAACCAAAGAACGTCCTGCCTTGGGCTTATGCCATCACCCTATTACCTAGCGCAGGTCACTGGGCGGCTGATAGCTGGGAAGCGTCGACACCAGTGAGAACCGAGACGACTTCCTCCAGCAGGCCTTCCGCCCTGCTCCGCACCGCGTCCCTCGGCAGACCTCCCAGCGGGTGCTCTGTGTAGATGACAGGGTAGTCTTTGGCGCCCCACATGGCCGCCATCGCTGTGGCAGTCCTACGGAATGGCTCGGTGCATATCGTAGCGGACGGGATGCCCGCCTTCTCAACGTGGATGCCGTCGTGCACACTGCACGCACTGCAGGACCCTCAATCACCTATTGCGACAATTACGTAGTCGCACTCCTTGCCCATCTGGTCTATCACCGCTGGGTCAGCGGGTTTGGAAGCTGAGGGCTTTCTGTGATATACCACGTCCGCCACACCGAACCGGGTCTTCAGCAAGTCGGCCATCTCTTCCAGAATCTCTTTGCCATTGGGCTTGCTGTCGTCAATGAGGCCGATGCGTTTGTCCTTTAGGTCCAACAACCTGGGCGCCCCGGAGAAGGCCGGTATGATGGGCTGGGTTGTTGGGTCAACCAGGGCGTGAAGGTTGCGTCCTTGCTCAGTCATCGTCTCCTCCGTCAGTCCAGTCTTTCTAGGGGCATCTCACTGCCTGAGAGACGCCCTCATCCCGACCCCTCCCAGAGGGAGAGGTTATCATTCCAATCTCTTTATATGGGCCACCTGATGGGCTTGGTCACCGCCGTTGACGACACCTTGGGTCCCCAACTGGGCATCACTCCACAAGTGGGGCCCTCTGGTCCTCCCGCAAAGATAATCAGGATGTCGTCAGGTTCCGGCACCAGGGAGACATAGCGGTCCTCATCCCCCGGCTCGACCTCTCCCTCCATCACCAGCGCTCTCTTTAAGTCCGCCGCCGAACGCCTTATCCTCGGGAAAAGGTACTGCCGTACATCTTCCTTGCTCCAGCCCTCCCAGATGTCGCTGGTCCCGGCGACCACCACTCCCACCTGTCCCTGGCGGACTACCGTTGAGGTGTCTCCCACGGAGCCTGCGTTGGCCATGGAGCTTCCCAGAATTGAAACCACGTCGGCCACGCCGTTAAGGATAATCTCAGGCTTGGAAACCATGCGTATCTGCCTCGGCGAATCGCACGCAAAGACGGTTACGGCGCTTTGCTCGGCAGAGAAGCCGCGTTCTACGTGGAGCGGGTTCCAGTGGGTCTCTTCTTCATTCTCACCTATGCAGAAGCTGAACTTGCCCGGATGCCCTAGAATGCTCCGGTCAAAGAGCCCCGGAATGGAAGCGCAGGCGTTCATCAATATCAGCCTTATCGACCTGCCTATAGTCGAATTGGCGCGGTTGCCCGGTCCGAAGAGGTTGTTGCGGCGGTTGATGTCCAGGTCTCTGAGCACGGGACCGTTGATAACCACCAGGATTCCGGCTCCGCCCAGGCTGGATGACGGTCCGATGAGGTTGAAGGTCGGGTCCAGCATGGCCTCAGCGGCCGCCAGCACAACGGGGAAGTAGTCTGGAAGACATCCGGCCATCACTGCGTTGGCGGCCGCCTTGCCCACAGTCACTTCACGCCGGCGCTCCGGAACACCTCCCAGCACTTCGTCAGCAGGCCGCTCCACCCTGGCGAGGAACTGTTCCACCCTCGCAACTGTAGGAGGAACGACTGGAAGACCGTCGGTCCATCCCAGCTCATAGCACCTTTCGATGGCTTGGACGGCATCGTCCCATTCGGCTTGGACCAGGTCTCCCAACCCAGAGACCATATTGAACCTCCCTGATGGAGTTAGCGGACTGAACTTGCATTAAGCTAGCACAGGCGTCTATGGGGGTCAAGGAATGCTGCGCCCCCACAGAGGCCTATGGTGGACTTGGGACAGGGGCGCTGTATAATCCCCAATGCCATGGGAAACCGGGACATCCAGGAAGCCTTGGACTATCACGAGAAGACCAAACATTCCCTTTGGAGTCTCCAGATGGACTCCTTCAGCCTGGACTTCAGCAACCAGCCCCTTCCCTTTAAGATATACACCGACCTGGAGTCCATCCCGCTGCCCCACGACTCGCCATCGTCAGACATGTCCGCCCTCGACGCCATAGCGTCAACGGGCATTCCTCCCGACGCCGAGGGAGCCCGCGGGACTCCAGACCTGGCCACACTGGCCGGAATCCTGTTCCACACGGCAGGCATCACCAAGCGGGGTGTGCACCCTGGAGGAGACATTCTGTTTCGGGCCGCACCTTGCACCGGCGCTCTCTACCACATCGAACTATACCTTGTATGCGGAGACCTGCCGGACTTGGACGCCGGGGTGTACCATTTCGGGCCCAGGGACTTTGCTCTCCACCTCCTCCGGCGCGGTGACTTTCGTAAGGTCCTTGTAGAGGCGTCGGGAATCGAGGCGGGAGTAGCGGAAGCTCCCGCCGTCCTGGTCTTCACCAGCACCTTCTGGAGAAACGCCTGGAAGTACCGCGCCCGGGCCTACCGTCACTGCTATTGGGACAGCGGAGTCCTTCTGGCCAATCTGCTGGCAGAAGCTTCTAGCCATAACCTCCCGGCCAAAGTGATCCTTGGGTTCGCCGACGATCCGGTTAATCATTTACTTGGGTTGGACGACGAGAAGGAGGTTTCCCTGGGGATGGTCTCCCTGGGTTCGGCAAGCGGACCAGCGCCAAGCCCTCCAGAGATCCCCAAGATTTCTTACGAAACCGTGCCGTTGAGCTCCCACGAAGTGGAGTACCCGGATATGGGCAAGATCCACCGCGCTTCATCGCTGGCGAGCGGAGATGAGGCGGAGGAGTGGAGAGTCCCGCTGCCCGCCGTAGAGCTTCCGAATGGACCGGGCCAGTTGTTCCCTCTCGACTTGAACAGTGCGTTGGATGAAAGTTCCAGCGAAGACGTACCCCAAGACTCCATAGACCGCACCATCCGGCGCCGCGGCTCCAGCCGACAGTTCGTCCATAGGCCGATTTCCTTTAGGCAGCTTTCTTTCATGCTGGATCGATCCACTCGGGGGATTCCGGCTGACTTCCTTGGAACGGACGGCGCTTCACTCAACCAGCTTTACGTCATCGCCAGCGCGGTGGAGGGCCTTCCTGAGGGGAGCTACGTCTACAGGAGGGATGTTCAGGCCCTCGAACAGCTCCAGCAAGGGGACTTTCGCCAGGTGGCGGGCTATCTTGGACTTCGCCAAGCGCTGCCAGCCGATGCAGCAGTGAACATCTACATGATCGCCGACCTGAGCATGGCACTGGAGCTGTACGGCAACAGGGGCTACCGGGCGGCACAGTTGGAAGGCGGAATCCTGGGAGGGAAGCTGTATCTGTCGGCTTACGCGCAGAGGCTTGGAGCCACGGGCCTCACCTTCTTCGACGACGACGTCACGACCTTCTTTTCTCCCCCTGCAGAAGGGAAAGGCGTCATGTTTCTGGTGGCTGCAGGCACGCCCCTCCGGCGGCGAGTCCATAGGCCCGCGATCGGCGGCTAGCGGCCCGATTTTGGATGCTCATTTCTTGACACTGCCTACCCGACATGCTAATGTCGGGGCCATCCTCCACGCTCAACTATCCCTCGCCTCCGCCATGTGTGCCGGCGGTATGGATTGGAAGGGTCATGCCATTAGATCCGGAGCAGTCGCGTTTAGACCAGCTAAGGGATCTATGCGATAAGGTTCTGGCGAACCGGCGGCTGATTCTAGCCAGCAACCGTGGGCCGGTCGAACACCACTTGACCCAGGACGGCCGCACCGAGGCCCGCAGGGGCAGCGGTGGCGTAGTCACCGCTCTCAACTCCCTCGCTCAGATGGTGGACTTTACCTGGGTGGCGAGCGCCACGGGGGAAGGCGACCGGAAGGTCTCGGAAAGCGGAGACGGAGGCCCGGTCAGATCACCCATACCTTCTCACCGCATCTACCTGCGCTTTGTAGTGACTCCACGGCGCGTCTATCACAAGTACTACAACATCTTCTGCAATCCCCTGGTATGGTTCCTCCAGCATTACATGTGGAACTCCCCCTACAACCCCAATCTCGACTCCAACGTACACGATGCCTGGCACAACGGCTACGTGGAGGTGAACCGGGCCTTTGCAAAAGAGATAATCGCCGAAACCGAGGCCAGCACGGACCCGCCCGTGGTGATGGTCCACGACTACCACCTATACCTGGCTCCGGAGTACGTGCGCGAGGGACGGCCCGATGCCATCATCCACCACTTCACCCACATTCCATGGCCGTCACCCCGGTATTGGCAGCTTCTGCCGTCATACATCATCCGGGGCATCTGCACCGGGCTGTGCGGATCGGACATTGTGGGGTTTCAGACCACCCACGACGTGCGCAACTTCCTGGACACCTGCGAAGAGTTCCTTCCTGAGGCGGAAATAGACTATACAAACCGTTCTCTCTTCTATAACGGCCGGCACATTAAAGTACGGGCCTACCCCATATCCATCAACGTGGATGAGATTCGGAGAATCGCCAACTCGCCCAGAGCGTTGGAATACGAACGCAAGCTGGAGCCGATGTGCAACGAGACAACCATTGTCAGGGTGGACAGAGCGGAGCCCAGCAAGAATGTCGTCAGGGGATTCAAGGCCTATGGACTGCTCCTGTCCAAGCACCCGGAACTTAAAGGCAAGGTCACCTTCCTGGCGTTCCTGGTTCCTTCCCGGACTCACATACGTCAGTACCAGCGTTATATGAACGACATCGAAGAAGTGGTCAAGGACATCAACTCCACTCACGGCTCAGAGGACTGGACGCCCATAGTGACGTTCATCGAAAACAACTACACCCAGGCCATCGCAGGCATGAAGCTCTACGACGTAATGCTGGTCAACTCGGTTTTCGACGGCATGAACCTCGTGGCCAAAGAGGGGCCGGTGGTCAACCAGAACTCGGGGGTCCTGGTCCTGTCGGAGACCACTGGAGCGTTCAAGCAGCTTGCTCCAGGGGCCCTGGCAGTAGCGCCCTCGGACATCGAAGGCACCATGCAGGCGCTACACCAGGCCATTACCATGAACGGAGAGGAACGCGGAGAGCGAGCCAATACCCTCGTTCAAATCATTTCAGAGCAGGACATAATCCATTGGCTGTACAGCCAGTTGGACGATATTGGCTCGGTCATGGAGCCGTCTCCATCACTATCCAGCTAAGGAATTCCTCCACTTCTCCGACATTTTCCACCTGGTAGTCGGCCAGCGCCACCAACTCTTCCGGCGCGCCTCCGCCCACGACAGCTATACACACCGCCTTCACGCACCCTCCGCCGGAGATTTTACGTGCGCTCTTGAACGCGTCAACGTCGGTTACATCATCGCCGATAGAAATAAGGGCCGTCAGACCCCTCTCCCTGGTCAGATCCTCCAGCGCCGTCCCTTTTGACAGGACCACCGGAGGCAGCACATTGACAACCATCTTGCCCATCACCAGCTTTACCGAGTCTCCGGCCAGGGAGTCCAATGCTTCCAACAGCTCTCTCCGGGAAGCCTCGGGGTCAGATGTGTGGCGGTAGTGAATGGCGAAGGAACCTCCTTTGTCTTCCATCACGTAGCCGCCCGTCGAAAAACGCTTGGACAGATACTGAAACAAACGGCCGAGGCTCTCCTGATGGGCCTCCGCCTCCGGCGCCAGACGGGTCTGGCCGTTTTCCCTGCGTTCCAGGCCGTGGTTTCCCGCATAGACCAGTCCAGGGACCCCCACAGTAGATTCAGCCACGTCAGCGGACCTTCCCGTGACGACGGCGACCAGGGTAAGCCGGCTTGCCAGCGTTTCCAGTGACGCCGTAACGTTCCTGCTGACGCGGGCGTCTTCCGGACGCTCGACTATCTCCGACAACGTGCCGTCCATGTCCAGGAACAGGCCTAGCCTTTCCCGCAAGAGAAGCGGCTCCAATTCCCTCAGGTTGGTCAGCAAATGCTTGGGTGTCACAGGACTAACTCCTCGCTATCGGTCCGTATTATCGGACAGGTCTAATCTAGCTCGAATTTTAGACTAATATAAAATCAAACTTCAATTTGACACCAGCTTACTCTTGACATACACTCCCGTTTATGTTTTTATAATCCCTTTTACGTCTCCAATAGTCGTGATTGGGACAGTTTCCCCTTATAAACTAAACCTTAACACGAGTCGGGCAGTAAACTTTGACAAAATATAAGAATCGTCTAAGTCAACGCCTTCAAGCCGTTACAGGCTATCCCCACTACGGGGACCAACAGCGCGGCTTCCCTACAGGCGATCTTCGCACCCGGCTTTCCCCGCGCCGGGAAAGGAGGTTGGTCTAAAAATTGATTGGACAAGAAATCGTCCGGCCGAAAGCAACAGCTGGCGTTGCTTTTCACCAATAAATCCCTGGAGGCGCTGAAGTGACAACCATGACTACACCGGCACCGCCGGTGGCACCATCGTTCAGGTCATTAGTCCCATCGGTACGGACTGAGCCTACTTCGGTACGGCTTATCAGTGACGGAATCATCAAATTCGACGGCGGCAGCATGTTCGGAAGGGTCCCAAAGACCGCGTGGGAGAATAAGGTCTCCACCGACCGGCGCAACCGCATGACCCTCGGCCTTAACTGTGCACTCATCAAGATATCCGGGAAATGGGTGCTCATTGACACGGGAGTGGGCTCCAAAGAGTTGGACAACGAGAAGGAAACCTACGGCCTGGTCCCGTCGCGGCTCACCAAGGAACTCCGAGCCCTGGAAGTGTATCCCAAGGACATCGACGTAGTCATTCTCTCCCATCTTCATTTCGACCACAGTGGAGGATGCACCCGCCAGGACCGCTCAGGCAACCTTGTGCCAACGTTCAGCAAGGCAAAATACATCGTACAACGCGCGTGCTGGGAAGAAGCCACCAGCCCCAACGAGCGCTGCTCAGACATCCATCGAGAGGAAGACTTCTACCCCATTCAAGAGAGAGGGCAACTGGAGCTCATAGACGGCGACGAGCAGATATTCCCCGGCCTGTCCGTCAAGGTGACCGACGGCCACTCCAGAGGCCACCAAGTGATACTCCTACACCACGGGGGAGAGCGAATCGCCTTTATGGGCGACCTGGTGCCAACGCCGCATCACCTGGACCTGGGAGCCATTTCGGCTTTCGACCAGTTCCCAGAACGCACTCTGGAGCAGAAGAGAGAATTGCTTGCCAAAGCCGAAAAGGACGGATGGCTGTTGGTGTTCAGCCACGGTCATGACCAGAAGGCCGGATACCTGGAGCGAATCGGCAACGCTCCCCGCTTCAGATCTGTGGACTTGTAGCCGCCACTACAGCCACACGTGAAGGGGCCGGATTCCTAGAAGATGCGGCGTTTCCAGATACAGTCTCGGACACGCCGCATCTTTCCTTTAGGGCTACACGACGACGACAAAAATCCGGTCTCCATCCAGGCGCTCAAGACGTGCGCCGGTTATGCGTCCGACCAAGTCCCTGTCGCCAGCGGCGCTTACCCTAAGATAGTTGTCGGTAAGTCCGGTTAAGACCGGACCTCCGTCGCTGTTCGTCGCCTGTTCCCACAGGACCGGCCTTACAGAACCCAACGCCTTCTGTTTGAAGGCCAGTTCGAGGTTTCTGCCCAGATCCAGCATCCTGGCCATACGCCGCTTCTTCACTCCCTCGTCCACCTTTGGCTCCAGGTATGCGGCGCTGGTGCCGGGTCGAGTGGAGTAGGGGAAGGCATGTATGGACGCCAGTTCCATCCGTTCCGCCAGGTCCAAAGTTTCCGTGAAATCGGTCTCAACTTCTCCAGGGAAGCCCACGATGACGTCGGCAGTGATGGACACGTTGTCCACTGTGTCCCGAACCATGCGGACGCCATCCATATACTGCCCAGAGGTGTAGCGGCGCCTCATACGCTTCAGCACAGCGTCGGAGCCGCTTTGGAGGGGCAAATGAAAGTGAGGGCAGAGCCCGGGGTCCTTCCAAAGATCAAGCAGCGCAGGGGTTATCTCCTGGGGTTGGAGAGAGGACACACGAAGTCGCTCCACTCCCGAGAGGTCCAGGACTGCCTTAATCAGGTAAGTCAAATCGGTTCCAGCGTCCAGGTCGAACCCGTACGTGCCCAACTGGGTCCCGGTCAGAACGACTTCCTTGCGGCCTTCTTCCACACGCCTCCGGACCTGCTCCACTATTACGTCTGGATGGATGCTTCTTTCCCTGCCCCTCACCCTGGGCACGATACAGTAGGCGCACACCTGGTCGCACCCTTCCTGTATCTTCACCATTGCACGGGGCCGGCACCGTGGCTCGGACTGCAAAGCTGAAGGCTTCTTGGATGTTCCAGGCCCGGTTCCTGAATCGATGACCCGTTGCACGAGGCTGTCCTTGTCCCTGTTGGACACGACCAGAAGGCGTTCTCCCAGCTTGGCAGCGTCCGACGGCGCTCTTTCGGCGAAGCAGCCGGTCAGCACAACCAGCGGCGAGCGGTTGGAACGCAGAGCGGCGCGCGTGGCCTGCCGGGCCTTCTTGTCCGCCGTGTGGGTCACGGTGCAGCTATTGACGACTCGTACGTCGGCCTCATCCCGCCTGCCAACCAACGTGTATCCGGCTTCAAGGAACCTTCTGGCAAGCGCCTCGCTGTCCGCCTGGTTCAGCTTGCAACCCTGGGTTTCAATGAAGACGGTCGCCTGTCTTTCGTGTGTTGAAGCTTTCATTTCGTGGGGACCGGAGTCCATCCGACAGCTTTCTATAGCAGAGTCAACGGCCATGCTATCATTCTAATGCGGACGGATATAAAGTCCAAGCCAGTCCCATATCAAGGAGAACCCCATGCAGGCTCTGGACGGCATTAAGGTCGTGGAAATATCCCAGGTGTGGGCAGGACCCGGGTTGGGCATGTATTTGGCCGACCAGGGCGCCGACGTGGTCAAAATCGAGCCTCTCTGGGGCGACGACGCTCGAACAGTTCTTACGCAACCTCCCATGTCCAACGGAGAGAGCCGGGCCTTCCAGGTGGTCAACCGGAACAAGAGGGGTATGGCCCTGGACATCGCTTCAGACGAGGGACGGGAAGTTGTGCATCAAATGGTGAAGTCCAGCGACGTGTTCATCCACAACTTCCGTCCGGGGGTCGAGATCAAGCTGGGATACGACTACGACACGCTGAGCCGGCTCAACCCCGGCTTGATATACGCCGAGCTGGCTGCTTACGGCAAACAAGGCCCCTATTCCCAGTTCCGAGGGTACGACTTGCTGTTCCAGGCCCTGTCCGGCCTGCTGACGAAACGCCATGCGCCCGACGGCGCTCCCATGTCCAGCGGGGTATGGGCTGCGGACTGCTCCCTTCCCATGGGCATGGCTTATGGAGTGGCGCTGGCGCTCCTGGCCAGGCAAAAGACGGGACGGGGCCAGAAAGTCGAGGCGTCCCTCCTGCACATGGCCCTGGCAATGCAATCCGTAGACATGGTCCGTGTGGAGACCGAATCCCCCAACACCGGGGACACCGACTTCTCTAAACAGGCGCTGTACTCTCCCTACCGGTGCTCTGACGGCCGCTACGTCATCCTGGTGGTGCTCAACACCGGGCAGTTCCACCAGCTTTGTAAGGCGATGGAGTTGGAGCATTTGATGGACGACCCGCGCTACAGCGACAACGAGTCCCGAGCCCAGAACAGCGAAGACCTGTACTCTCTGATCGACGGCATTATGTCAACGCGCGCCAGGGAAGAATGGCTGGAAACCTTCCGGGTCTTTGACGTGCCCTCCATGCCCATCCTGGAACGGAACGAAGTGTTCGACCATCCCCAGATGACCGAAAACGAAATGTTCGCATCGGTGCACCATCCCGAGGTGGGGAAGGTGGATATGTTCAACGTGCCGGTCCGTCTATCGGATACACCGGGAGGAATCAAGACACGGGCTCCTCTGCTGGGAGAGCACACTGAAGAGGTGTTGCGAGAGCTGGGTTACAGCGACGCTAAGACGGCGGAGTTGAGGGCCAAAGGGGTGATACTTCTCGATTCTCCCGCCAGAGCAAGCTAGTTGCGGTAGTTCCGCGCCGCCTTGTACCGTCTTCCCAAGAACCCGTCAATCTTGGCCTTTAGCTTCGACGACCGCCAAGACACATACAAGGAAGATCTCAAGTCGCGTCGTTGCGGTTCGGACCTGACCATATCCCTCCAGGACTGGGCTTTCAGCCCTAGAACGTATCCGTTCACTGACGCATACACCCTTTGGGGATACCTTCGTAGAGGAACGGCGGAACTCAGATAGTGGGCCCTCATCTTCATCAACGCCCAGTGAATGGACAGGGAGAGTATGGCCACAGCGGCGCCGCCGAGAGCGTCCACCATATAGTGGTTGCCGGTCAGGACTATCGCAAAGAATGTCAACACCGGATACAGGACACCGAAAACCTTCAACAGCTTGGATTTGGTGCCCAGGAATATGATCCCGAACATCACTGTCCAACCGAAATGGAGGCTTGGCATGGCGGCGAATACGTTGAAGTAGACCGCCGTGTCCCTGCTGCCGTACCAGGAGTGACCTATCCACCAAGCCGGTCCCAGGTTGCGAATGGAATCAACAAAGCCGTACTCAGGTATGAACCGAGGCGGGGCAAGAGGATAAAGGGCAAATCCCAGGAGGGCAATCAAGAAGCTTATCAGCACCACGTTCCTGTAGTGGAGGTACTTCTTCCGGTCAAACACGTAGAAGAGAATGGCGGAGGCTCCGATAATGGGCCCGAAGGTGAGCACATACGCCCAGTTCATGAATATGGCGACACCCTTGGCGTTTTCCAGTATCCAGGCCTGCCAGGCCACCTCTCTGAAGATTCCCACGGCCATTTCGAAGTCGACGACCTTCACCGCGTTCTCGAAGGACATCGTCTCTATATTTGGCAGCAGGAATTTGCGTATGAACATGTAAACGAAGTAGGCCCCCATCACCAGACCGACCTCGCGCATCAGCCTGTAGGGGCCACTCTCGTCTTGGAACCGAGCCAGCAGAGACCTACGCTCCTTCATCGACACCTGCCTTCACCTTGGCCCGGGCTATTATCCGGTCGTCGACCATCGGGATCCCCGCAGCAGGCTTGTGGCCGTTGGACCTCTTGAACTGAAGCGGTCCCCGCTTTTGGGCGGCCTTACTCTCCAGGTATACGTTGCAGTCCATGCACCCAACGTATTTCTGAGGCTTGAAGTTTTCCTGGAACAGGCCCCGCGCCGTCACGTAGTCCTCGTTGTTCCATATCTCCTTGATGGAATTGGCCTGTACACTTCCGAAGTCGTCTGCGGCGTCGGTCAGGTAGCAGCAAGGCGCGTACCCGCCGTCCCAATTGACGACTCCACTGCGCCACAACCTCCAGCAACGTGCGCCGCTTTCCTTGTAAGGCTTGTCGAAGGGATTGTCTCTTGTGAAGTCCCGGTTGTTCACCGGAAGCCACTTCTCCGCCAGATCGGGGTCATCCTCTCCGTGGGGGAAGTCCACCTTCTTGAAAACGATGTCGTCCACACCCAGTTCCACCGCCATCCGTCTGGCTTCCGGAATCTGGTGCTCGTTCTGCTTCATTACGATGAACTGCCACTCGACGTGGGGTGTCTTGACTCCCATCCGGGCCTTGGTTTCAGATATGAGCTTGATGTTGTCCAACACCCGGTGCAAATATCCGCCTACGCGGTAGACCTCGTAGACTTCCTGGGTGGTCCCGTCCAAGGAGACGATCAAGCCATCCAGCCCGGATGCCACCAGCCGTTCGGCCATATCCTGGTTCAAGGGCTTGTTCAAGTTGGAGCTGGTGACTGTTCCAATACGGGCGTCGTGGGCGTACCTGATGAACTTATCTATCTCTTTGTTCAAGAAGGGCTCACCCCAGCTGTATAGGCTGAGCCAGATGCAGTAGTCTTTAATCTCGTCGATGACCTTCTTGTAGAGGTCGAAGTGCATGACGCCCTTATCACGATTGACAGTCCCAAGACCGGTGTGACACAGGGGACATTTGAGCTGGCAGATGTTGGTGGTGTCCAACTCCCATTCGTAAGGGTATCCTGACACCTTCTTGGCGCCGAACCTGAGTTGGGCCTCTATCTTGAAGAAGTTGGCGGCCTTCTTCCAGGTGAAGTAGTCGATCGCCATATCGAACCGGCGGTCTACTCGTTCGCTAATCAACGACCCAGCAGTGCCGCCGTTCATATGGAACCGTCTGTCCATCCCGGTTATGAGCTTCAGGGCCAGTGCACGTCGCCAGTTCAATTACCCATCCCTGCATATAACGAAAGACGGAGACTATGGCGCCTGGCTTGAACCGGACGCACCGGCTCCCCATGTCTCCGCCTTCTCCCGCTAGGTTGTTTCTCTATCCCATCTCCGGCTGCCGACTGCAAAGGAATCCGCGCTTTCCAGCCCGTGGAACACCTGATATCGGAGCGGCCCTTTCTATAGGGCACAAGTATATTTTGGCCCAATTTCGTTGTCAATCAGTTGTTCCACATCATCTTCAGCGCTTCTGATGCGACTTCCCGGAGGCCAAGCCTCAAGCTACGCTTTCAACCTCCAGACCCTCGGTTTCCTCAACGTCTTCCGTCCGCATCAGCAGCGTCGGCAGAATCGCAACCAGAGACAAAATGCCAATGATCGTGAACATGTCCTGAAACACTGTGACTCCAGCTTCTATTTGGGTGTCCCGAAAGGTTTCGTCCACTATCGTCACGTCGGATGTCAGGCTGTAGAAATGCTCTATTCCCCAAGCGGACAGGGCCGCCAACCCCAACGCCATACCCACCATCCTCGACGCCGTAACCAATGAGGCGGCGGCGCCCCAATAGTGACTGGGAGATGCGCTAAGTGCGGACACGCTGATGGGAGGGATGACCAGACCAAACCCAAGACCTGCCAAAGCCAATGGCACGGACAACCTGATTTCTTCCACCTCGGTGCCCCAACCGCTCATAAGCAGCAGGCCCACTCCCATAAATCCCAGGCCGGTTATGCACACCGCCCTCACCCCAGTCCAGCGCAGAATATATCCTCCCACCACAGCCCCCACCGGAATAGCCGCCGTAAGCCGGACCAGATGCAAAGCGCTGTCCCATGCGCTCTTCTCCATGACCGTGGCTGCCATAAGGGGCACGGAGACGAGGGCAATAATAAGAGCGACTCCCACCATGAATTGGGTGATGTTGGCCGACACAAAAGCCCTGGAACTGTAAAGGAAAGACGCCAACAGCGGTTGGGCAGCCCGCCTCTCCACTACAATCAAAACGACTACCAGGGCGACCCCCAAACCGGCCATCAGATAGGGAATGATTGACTCTGCTGAAAAGATGCTTCTCTGGGACAACGCCAGGGTCAGGACCGTAAGCGCCCCTCCCAGGGCCAACGCTCCAACGTAGTCCATCTTTGCCGAGGGGTTGGGACGGTTCGTAAGTATGAACAGGAGGGCTATCAGCATAAAGCTCTGAGGAATGTCCAGCCAGAATATCCACCGCCAGCCAATCCATTCGATGATGGCTCCACCATATAAGGGTCCCAATACGGACCCCGCCTCAGCAGAGGCCGCCACCAGACCCAGCGCCACACCCCTCTTCTCCGGAGACACGGCTCCTACGGCCATGGCAAGCCCGATGGGCACAGTCGCTCCCCCTCCTATAGCCTGGAGCACCCTGGCGGACACAATCCAGGAGAAGTCGGGAGCGACCGCCACCAACGCCGACCCAATGGAAAACAGGACCAGGGCAGCCTGGAACATCCTGACCCTGCCATAGACGTCGGACAGCCGCCCGGCCAACGGCATGGCCACCGTATAGCCCACCAGATACGCAGTAACTATCCATGCCGCTTTGTCCAGTTCGGTAAGGGGAATCTCGACGTCGACCATTACGCTGGGGAGCGCGGCGACCACAACGGTCTGGTCCAGAGCCGTGGAAAAAACCCCCAAGCAAAGAATCCCCAGGACAACCGTTGGGGACGACCTAAGAGAGTCGAGGCTCGACTTTGCGACGCTCACTGCCCAGAGGCTATGTCCGGAAGTTGAATGTCGACCGGAGCGTTGATGCTGCCGATGGTCAGAAAACGGACAGTCTCTGGCGCGTCATCGTCGAAAATTTGGCCCGCTATTCTTATCTGCCGCATCGTATGGTCGGTCTCGTGGACCCATAAACTCAACGTGACGGCATACCCAGGGTCCGCTGATGTAATGAGGCTCGACAAATCCTCGGAACTTACATTGCCATCGAATCGGATCGTCCCAACACCTTCCAAGGTCTCCTTGCCTGTAATGGACAAGTCTTCGATGACGGGCACGAGGTCACTCAAAGTCATGCCAATCCCACCGAAGTCGAACGGGACCTGGTCCAGCGGTATAGGGGCCCAGGGCGCATCCTTCGCGAATTTCATGAACGCCTGGTCTCCGACCGCCATCATTTCGATTTGGACAAACCCAAAACCGGGAGCCACTACGTCCACCAGCATCCGGAAACTGTCGGGAGCCTTGATTTCTCCATCGATGCTCTTCAAGGTGTTTCCAAAAAACTTGCCGCCTGATTCGAATTCGTCGACCAAGTGGAACGTGGCCGTTGAGATTGAGGCCAACTTCTCCCTGACACTGACCAACAGGTCTTCCAACGTCAACTCCGGAGTTGGCGTGGGGACTGACGTTGCCGTAGGGTCCGGCGTGTCGGTGGACGCCGGTTCCGATTCACACGCGGCGGCTAGAAACAGAAAACCTGTCATCAATGCGACAATCGCTAACGGGCGGAGGAATGTCTTGGCCAAATTCGTCTCCTTATCTCCAGGACCATACGGCCAGCGGAGAGGCGGCAATCTCACGAGGAACAGAGCCCTCTTTCACATCAATTACATACACGTGGTCCACGTTGGGTGAAGACCCGTTCCTGCGCACTTCACCGGCATCTGTGGTCCCACTGAACAGGATTTGCGTCCCGTCAGGCGACCAGACCGAGTTGGACAGGGCGTATTGGTCGAAAAAGGTCAACAAAGTGAGAAAGTCCACCGACGGCACGAACTCGACCATCTTGATGGGTTCGCCTCCAGCCACGTCCAAATACTTCCACGTGAAAGTCTGAGCTATCTGGTCGAACGCCACGTAGACGATCTTGTCTCCTGTTGGCGACCAGAAGAAGGACAGGAAGGGCTCGCTGACCGCTATTCTTGAGGTCGCCCCGTCGCCGGTGACGAGAACCATGCGGTCATATATCTGGCTGGTGGTCGCAAGGCTCTCAGCCGCCGCGAGATGGGCCCCGGCCGGGGACCACATGAGCGCAGAAGACGGGCCGATGTCGGCGACTGCCCTGACCTCATCCGATGGATTGTTCAGGTCACCAATGAAAAGGGCCTGAGAACCCGACGCAAGGTCCCGGCCTGCGTAGGCGAATCTACTCCCGTCGGGAGACACTGCCGGCGTCTTGAAACCGTACCCGGCGGAGCCGATGTTTTCCGGGACGCCAAACTCTCCCTGAACGTACGTCGACTTCAGCAGTTCCTCCCCAAGGTGGAAGACTGCAACCTCTCCTTCCGAGCTGAAGGAGAAGTACAGAGGACTCCCCGAAAGCACTCCTGTGGCCGGGGCTGAACCGTCGGACGCCGCGGCGAACAACGTCAACACGGTCGGTTCGGCGGCCAGGAAAGTGATGTTTGCGCTGTCGGGCGTCCAGTAGAGATAATGCGGCGCACCTCTGGCAATTGAGGGCGTATTGGGCTGATTGGCATACACCCTCGTGGACCCGCCGTCGGCCACGTCAATCACCTCCACCGACAACCGGGCATCGGAGCCGCTAACGGCGACAAGAGAGGCGGCGATCTTGGAGCTGTCGGGCGACCAGGTGGGCCAGGCGTAGAAGAGCTGGGTCTGGGCTGTCTGACCCAACACGGGGCCCGCCGACCCAACCCGCAGGTCTGTGTTGGTCAGCCTGGATACATCGGTTCCATCTGGGTTGACGGTAAACAGGTTGCCGTCGTTGCCGACGTAGGCTATTCGGTTCAAGCTAGCTCCTGGCGTGTCTATCCCCGAGAAAGGCTCGGCGGTGCGGGTTGTTGGAACATCGTTCTCCGGTGGCGTCGCCGTTGCCCCGGGCCTGTCCGTCCTTTGGCTTTCACAAGCTGCGATGGATACGACGAGCAGCGCAGCCGCCACAACCGCCATGCCCAGGGTTCGTTTCCGACTCACAGACGACCGGGCAACATTATCCGCCTTTTCCAAGTCCATATCAAACGTCAAAAAGAAGCGCAACCAGGTCTTAAAGGGGCAGGGACACCGCCTGACCGGTTTGGGAGCTCCGATAAACCGCCTCGGTAAACTCCATGTATTGGACCCCTACGTCGAAGGGGGTGCGAGTTATCTTTTCGGTGCCCCGAATGGCGCTGACGAACTCTTCCTCCACCCTCCACGAGTATTCTTTATCCGGGGTGACTGGAATCTCGGCCAACGCCGACTGACCGCGCCTGGCGCCGTAAACCTTCAAAGCCGGAGGCCCTTCCAAGCGGACCGTGCCCTCGCTGCCGTATATCCACACCTCCGGCGGTGTGGCCAGTCCCGTCACGGCGCTGAAGCGCAGGTGGGCCTGTGCCCCGCAGGCCATGTCACAAAGAATGTCCACGTGGTCCGGCACGGTTATGAACCGGAGTTCTCCCGTTTCATCCTTACGCCGGTCCACATTCACTTTCGTCATGGCCATGACCTTAGTGGCAGGTCCGACCCACCTCATCATGGCCTCGTACCATATGCCCATGGACAGGATGTTGAACCCACTGAGGTTCCGGTCGTGACGCCAGTGGAGAGGACTGTCCCTGTCGATGAAATCGGGCGTGTTCACCTGGGCTTCGATGGCCAACAGGTCGCCCAGATATCCGTCGGCAACCAGCCCCTGCAAGGTGGCGTCCACCTTGAAGCTTAGGGGAGACGGCACTATCTGTGTAATCAGGTGAGGCTTCAGCCTCGACGCATCCAGCATCATCCTGGCTTCCTCAGCGTTCATGGCCATGCGCGCTTCACATAGCACATGCTTCTCGTTTTCCAGGGCCGCCAGAGTCATCTGGCAGTGCATGTAGGGCCAGGTGCCTATGCAGATGGCGTCCGTGTCATCGGCCTCCACCAGGTCAATCCAGTTGTCGTACACGACAGGTATTTCGAACTCCGCAGCCGCCCGCTCACTGGACTCCCGGCTGCGGTTGCATACGCTTACAATCTCTACGCCGTCCACGGCATGAAACCCAGGTACGTGCCTCACCCTCATATTGTTCCCCGCCCCTACGATTCCAATGCGCAGGTTGCCGTTGCTCATCAGACCTCCCGTTTGCCCTCAACCCGTTTACCTGAAATACGGAAACATCGTATACGGATGTTCGGCTTTGATTATATGGTGCGTCAGCCTGCCAGTCCAGAAATTCGCGGCTGTCAAAAGACGAACAAGAAACCGTTCAGCGTCCGCCGGTTCTTGAGAGAAAAACTGGCGCCTCGACGATGTCGATTGTATACTAATTGCTGATGGCTGATTTCTTGCTTATTCCCGACGCTGGACACGGTTCGTGGTGGTGGGGCCGCGTCTGGGGCCAGTTAACGGCCCCCCAAGATTACCCGCCCAGGCTCTATTCCCAGCGCAAGGCGGGCGAGATTGTTATGCCCGACTTGCCCGGCCACAACTCCGTGGAAATGAACGGCTCCGGGCCCTATGTAGCCGACGACTTCATAAAAGCCATCCTGGACCCGGTGAAGGACAGGGGGCTGCAAGACCTGATAATCGTGGGACACGGCCTGTCGGCGCCATACGTCCTGCAGGCCGCGTCCATGCTGGAGACTCCGCCGCGCAGGGTCATCCTGCTGGCTGGAGTCGTCCCTGACAACGGGAAAAGCGCCCTCGACTCTCTTCCCCAGACGACCAGACTCATGTTCAAACTCATGGGGAGGAAGCCCACCGGGGCCGGCAAGAAGGAAATCAAGCTGGCCAAACCGGTGATTGATCATATTTACTGCAACGGAATGACCAGATTCGACAGCGTCCTGGCCTCCGGCTGGTACAAGACAATACCGTCGTCGATGCTTTCTACCCGCCAGCAGCTTGGCTCCCTCAGCTTCAACTTCCCCATCACCTACATTCCCCTATGGCGGGATAGGCTCGTGCCCAGCGCACTTCAGCGGCGCATGGCCCAGAAGCTCCCTGGAGTGGAGATAGAACGGGAGCTGGACGCTTGCCACGAGGTCACCCTGGAACGCCCGGCACAGGTCGCCGAGGCTCTGTTGAAGCATGCTTGAAAGACCCTCACCCCGGCCCTCTCCCTGAGGGAGAGGGGGTTATGGGGCCTAAGGCTCTAACGCGAGATGCAGGAGGTGTTGAATGGACCAGGACGTTAAGAAGAAGGTGCTCAGGCAGATTAGCTACGGCATGTACGTCATGGGGTCAACGGCCGACGGAGACTCATCGGCAGGCACCGTCAACTGGTTGTCGCAAGCGTCTTTTTCACCCCCGCTGATAATGGTGGGAGTTAAGACCGACAGCGGACTCCATGAGGCGGTGAAGAAGTCCAACTCCTTCTCCGTCAACGTGCTGTCCGCCGACCAGAAGCAGATTGCGGAGGACTTCTTTCGCCCGAGCAAGGTAGAGGGCAACCTTATCAACGGCCACGCATTTGCAGCGGGCTCCACCGGGTCTCCCGTGTTGGATGAGGTCTACTGCTACTTCGAGTGCAAGCTAGTGGGCGCCGTCGAGCAGGGCGACCATTCTGTGTTCGTCGGAGAGGTCGTGGACGCCCAGGAACGGCGAGACGACAAGCCTATGGAGATGTGGGACACTGGCTGGTTCTACGGAGGCTAGACCGGCGTCCCCGGCGTATGGATGACAACGAGTTCCTTGACAAAATCAAGGACAAGATTGAAAAGCTGAGCGGCGTTGCCATAAGGCTGGACCTGGACCGTGAAGACCAGAGCGCCCTGAGAGTGGAGCGGGAAGGTCCGATGCCCACAGTAGTCGTAGGGAGCCACGTCCTGGAATATTCCGGGTTCGCACGGATGGCAACCGAATATGCGGTGGCGTGCCTGAGAGCCGGACGGGACCTGGACCAACTGGAGTTCCAGATCCTGCTGGCTCGAAACTAGCTTGAAGTCAACTCGAACCGGACGGTGGCCCTAAGTTGGGCCACCCTTTCATCTGACTGGTTGACTCCCTGTACCTCGCAATCGATGAGCCCTGCTTCCGCGTCGGTCCTCTTATCCGTCACCCGGCCTGAAAAGGTAAGGGTGTCCGTTGTCTCGATGCGGCTGGAGGAAACCAACTCCACACTGCTGCCCTCGGCGTAAACCCTTTCGCGGCGCAGCCCCTTTTCCAGCAGCTCCTTCGCGAAGCCGACAAACGCCGGAGACCCTGGCTCGATTGCCTCGGAAAACAGGTCCTTAATCAAGATGGGCATGTCGTCACCCACCTTAACCGATTCGAAAGTCGCGGTCCTCGCCCAAAGAGTGCCCATAGGACTACAACCTATCACCAAGCCCGTCCCAGCGCAACCGAATAGGCCGGTTCGCGGCCGCCTCTGCCCCTTTTGCTATAATCCTCTTGTGTAACCGCCCATGCGTAGGACAGGTCGATGACCTCACCTGAAAAGGGGCAAACCGCCCCCACCTTTACCATTGCAACGACCCAGGGCGATTTCAGCCTGGAGCAAGCCCTGACTTCGGGGCCGGTCGTGCTGGCCTTCTACACCGAGGACAACACCCCAAGCTGCGCTCAAGAACTGGTGTCATTCAAAGATGAGCACGAGACTCTGGAGGAGTTGGGTACGCAGGTCTTGGGACTCAGTTCAGACAGTTTGGAATCCCACCGCGACGCGGCTGAGAGGCTGGGAGGACTGCCCTTTCCTTTGGCCTCAGACCAGGACCTCAGCGTAATACGGCTCTACGGAGTGGCGGCAGAGGACGGGAAGAGAAGCCAGAGGGCGGTTTTCGTTATAGACTCCAACGGCACAGTGGCGCTTGCCATACCCTGGTACCAACCAGGCAACCCGGCCCAATTCTTGCAGGTGTTCCAAGCTCTGGGACTTGAATAGACTCACCGACGTTGCGTCGGGCTATGCAGACCGGGTGAATCCGTAGTAGACGTCGGAGTCCAGCACCTTGCTCAGCGCCAGCATCGAAATGTTGCGGGAGTTAAGTGGAGAGAAGAAGTCCTGAGTCACCACGAAAAAGAGCTTCTCCAGGCTGACCGGCTTGTTGCCGCCGCTCAATATGTGGCGGAAGATGATTTCCTGCATAGGCATTTCCGGGCTAATGAAGCCCTCCTGCTTGGCGCAGTGTGACGATATCTGCCTTATCTGCTGCGGTATGGTGGGACCGGCTCCTCCCCTAACGTCCACTTTTGCTTCGCACTCAGCGCAACGGCGGCTGAGCAGCATGACCGAAAGAGACCTGTTGTGGACCGTGAGCTTGGCTTCATCCACAACATACTCGGGCATTCGTTGTTTTTCTTGTTCCTGCTCCGGCATCTGGCTCTCCACTTCGTTAGGTACGGTCAACTCGACACCTCTTCGCTCCAATCGAGCATTTTGACCTTGACGCGCTCCCCCGCCTTCATCTGCGGCACATCCTCGGGACATATCGCCAGTCCGTTGGCCTTGGACATGGAGGTCAGAATATTGGACCCTTGAGGTCCCGTTGGGTTCGCATAGAAGGAGCCGTCCCGGTTGGTCACCTCGACCCGTGCGAACACCCGCCTCTCGTCATAGTTGT
>DAOUJI010000019.1:0-16300 GCA_034422875.1 Dehalococcoidia bacterium
CCGACTCTGGCGCCGCCATAAACCCGGCCACCAACAGCGCGGCCCCTCCGATCAACGTCACATCCTCAAGTCCTGAGACTTTGCCGACCTGCTTGACAACGTGCAACCCTTCATCCTCGAAGAGAGGGAAGAAGAGTCCATCGGGTGAGTGCGATGCCAATTGGCTGAGAACCGGGACCATGTCTGTGTCTCCCCGGCTGACCCTTGCAACATTCACCGAGCCTCCAAGCTCCTCGAAAGCGTCCGTGAAGGCGTCGGTGAGTCCTGTGGTGTACGGGTCTCCGTCGTTCATGGCGGCCATGTTGCGCAGACCCAGGTCTTCATAGGCGAACTGGGCTACGGCCCGCGCCTGGTAGAGGTCGTTGTTGGCCACGCGGTAGTAGCCGGGGTGGTAGTTGGAGCCGGCTGTGCCGCGCAAGTCGGAAGTCAGTGAGGGCGATGTTGTGGATGGGGCCACCATAACCAGGCTCGCCTCGCTGAGAATGGGAGAAGCCGCGGCGGCTGCAACGGAGCAGGATGTCCCGATGACGCCCACGACGCTAGGATCGCCAATCACTGTCTCCGCTGCTGCTGCTCCTCCCTCGGCTGTGCAGAGGGAGTCAAATCCGGCGCCCATCGAGACATTGTGGCCTTTTATGGGGCCATAGTCCTCCACTGCCAGGGCCACCGCCCTTTGACTGGGGATTCCCAGGTCCCCAAGGCCGGTTAGGACGGCCAGGGAACGTATCTGTATGTCTTCGCCTGCGGCCACGATTACAACTTCCGAAGCGTCTGTCTCGTCGTCAGCGCATGCTGCGGCTCCCAGCATTAGGCCAGCCAAAGCGATGAGCCAAACCAGCAGGCCAAGACTCCGACGCCCAGCCAGGTATAGGGGCAGCCACGATTGACTCAGCTTGCGTCGTGTGCTATCTATGGGCGGGCCGCCATGGACTGAACCGGCGAACCAGTTGCTCGTAGAGGAGTTGACATGGACTCTTTCAAAAGGCCGCTTTCCCTGGCTCTGGGCGTTGTCGCTGTCGGTGTTCTGCTCCACTTTGTGTTCAGCCCTTTCTACGAGGATTTGGTGGATGTAGGCGCAATGTGGAATGTAATCAACTGGTTCATGGCGTTTGGCGTGATTGTCACGTTGGCCGTGACCTACTTTCATAAGAAAGACGCCGGTGACGACTCCAACAAGCGTCTCTGGTTAAATCTGACCTTCCATGCGGCCGCAGCGCTCGCGATTCTGTTCTTCTGGAACTGGTTCGATGACCTCACTGTAGGCGAAGAAGGCCAGAGCCAGACCCGCCTAATCTTCTGGGTGGTTATAGACACCTTGTTCGTCATACTCACAGCCACAGTGGGCGTACGTCTCTGGAAGGACGACTACAGAGCCTGACCAAACCTGCCCGGCTTTTCCCCGCCATTATTACCACACCAGGGTCTGTCATTACTATGAAAATAGATGCTGACTGCCCCCTCTCCCCTGTTGGGAGAAGGTTGGTATGACGCCCTTTCGTCGTTCCTGCGGAGGCAGGAATCCCGGGGTACCGGACTGGATACCAGCCTTCGCTGGTATGACGGTGGGTTATATGGGGCATTTTCGTAGTAATGACAGTTTGGTGGTCTGGATTGTCTCTTTCCCCCTTGACGTAGAAGGTTCGCGGTTCCCTACTTGCCCTCCCGTATCCAGTCTGCGATTTTCTCGGCAATCATTATGGTGGTGGCGTTGGTGTTGGCGCGGATGCAGTCGGGCATCACCGACGCGTCGGCCACCCTTAATCCCTCCATTCCGTGCACCTTGCCGTACTGGTCTATGACCGCCATCGAGTCGGAAGACGGGCCCATCTTGCATGTGCCGGAGATGTGGTGAGACGTGCCCGTGTTCCTCAGCATCCAGGCGTCCAACTCTTCGTCGGAGGCCAATTCTTCGTCCGTGGGAGTCACCCGCTCTATGACCATTTCCTGGAACGGGCCGCTGTCTCCCAGCTTGGCGCATAGCCTGATGGCCTTCCTCATTCGCTCCCGGTCAAAGGGGTCGGTCAGGTAGTTGTAGTTGAGAGAAGGCTGCACACGGGGGTCAGGGGACGTCAGCTTGAGTTCTCCCATTCCCAGGGCGAGCTGGAGGCTGGCGCTGACGCCAAAGTAATTCTCGTCGTCTCCGATGGGGACCTGCGCCGGCCGGTGTTCGCTGGTCATCAGGATCGGCGTGACCTGCATGTCGTTTTCGAGGTATGAGCCTTCAACGGTGTACCTCAACCCCACCTGTATCAGAGGCGCCTGGACGTCGGGCCGGTCGCCTACTGCTTTGTAGAGGACGGAGGCCGATGGATGGTCGCGGAGGTTCTGTCCCACGCCGGGCAGGTCATGTACCAGGGGAATGCCGATTTCCGCCAGGTGGGACGCGGCCCCAACGCCTGAGAGCAGAAGGATGTGTGGAGACCCTATCGCTCCGCTGGAAAGAATCACCTGGTTGCCGTAGACGTTGAATATCTCGCCGCCGCTCTCCACTTCCATGCCTACGGCCCTCTTGCCCTCGAAAAGGACTCGGCGGGCCAGCACGTCAGCCTTGACGGTCAGGTTCAGCCTGTGGCGGGCGGGGTCCAAGTATGCCAGGGCCGTGCTGATGCGGACGCCGTCGATAGTGTTCCTGGCCCTTGGGGAGACGCCGGTGGATTCAGGGTGGTTCTGGTCCGGGTCGTCTCGGAACCCCTCCGCCAGACATGCCTCGTAGAAGGCCGACGAATGGGGCAGCCACTGGTCCTTTGTGTAGCGCTTTACGGGTATGGGGCCTTCGGTGCCGTGGAAGTCACCTCGAAAGTCGTGGTCGTTCTCCATCTTTCTGAAGTAGGGGAGCACCTTGGTGTACTCCCACTCGTCGTTGCCCCAGGACGCCCATCGGTTATAGTCGTCGGGGATTCCTCTGTACAGCACCTGTCCGTTGACGGCGCTGGAGCCTCCCGTGGCCTTGCCTCTGGGTATGGGGAAGTCCTTGAGTTCGGGGGTCATCGTGGCCGTGAAACCCCAGGTGTGGGGGCCATAGGCGGACAGGAACACGTTGTTCCCCAGTTTCAGGTCGTCGGGCAGGTGGTCGAAGTTGGGGAAGTCTGGGCCAGCCTCCAGGAGCAGCACTGACCTGTCCGGGTCTTCGGACAACCTGGCTGCCAGCGTGTTTCCGGCCGAACCTGCTCCAACGACTATCACGTCATACTTCATAAGGAAACCTCCATGTCTGGGCTTTGAAGACAGAAAGATGATACTAGTCGCTCATAGGCATCGGCAAGTAGTTGCATCGCGTTCGCCCCTCCCTCCCAACAAGTGGGCTGGCGCCGGGATTGAGGCACGCGTTAGAATACGGCATCAATCCCGGCGTTCGCGTCAACGGGCGCACAAAAGGAGACTCGCTTGCTTATCATCGACACTCACACCCACGCTTCACCATACTGGATGGAGCCTGTCGAGCTGCTTCTGCATCAGATGGACGCCAACGACGTGGACAAGGCCCTGCTTGTGCAGTTCATGGGCGCCTTTGACAACTCATACATCATAGAGTGCCTGAGCCGTTATCCTGGCCGTTTCTCCGTGGTGGCTCTGGTGGACACGGCCAGCCCTGACGCCCCGGACAGGCTGGAAGAGTGGGTGAACCAGGGGGCCGAGGGCGTGCGGCTTACTCCGCCTACTCGTTCGCCAGGAGACGACCCTTTAGCCATTTGGAGGAAGGCTGACGAACTGGGTCTGCCGGTGTCCCTGATAGGCACGCTGGAGGACTTTGCCGCCCCGGAGTTCGAACGCATTGTCAGGGACATGCCGGGGCTAAAACTCGTGCTGGAGCACCTGGGAGGCGTGGGAGCCTATTTCGGGCCTGGACGGGCTGACAAGGAGATTCCCTACGACACCTACCGAAAGGTCTTGGGTCTGGCCCAGTACCCGAACACTTTCATGAAAGTCCCTGGTTTCGGAGAATTTTGCCCCAGGCCTATTCCGTTGGTCCAACCCAACCCATTCCCCGACGTGCCGCCCCTCATCGAAATGGCTCTTGAGGCATTTGGGGCCAACCGGCTCATGTGGGGGAGCGACTTCCCGCCGTCGGCTTATCGTGAAGGATACAGGAACGCCCTGCGGCTTCCCATGGAGAACGTGAAGTTCGCCAGCGAAGACGACAAAGAGTGGGTCTTCGGAAAGACCGCCGCGACTCTATGGAAATTCGGCGGATGACGCTGACTCCAAAGGCGCCTGCCATCCGCCGAATTCAGCATTTTCGGGTTGAAACGGAAGCCGGCTAGAAGCCCGCCACCTCAGGAATTATCTCTTTGCCGATAGTCTCGATGGGCCGCAGCTCGTGGTCGTTGGGCATGTTGAATATGCCGTTGGTTATTCCCAGGTTCGCGATGTTGCGGCAGAACTCGATGCCTTCTTTCACGGTCATGCCGTTGGGTCCGATGTGAAGTGTCCCTATGCAAGTCTTCTCTATGTCGTCATAGTCGCGCCCGATGTTGTCGCAGTGCTGTTTCAAGGCCTCCAGCCTCATGGCCATGTCTTCTATGCCGTGATGGGCCACAAGGTTGCTGGCGTCGCCGTACTGGGCCGCCAGCCTGAGGGTCTTCTTCAGTCCCCCGCCTCCTACCCAGATGGGCGGGTGCGGGTTCGAGAGGGGTTGGGGCTCGCAGATTGGTTCATCGAGCTGGTAATGCTTGCCGTTGAAGGGCGACCTGTCCCCTGACCACATCTGCTTCATAAGCTGGAGAGTCTCTTCCAACATCTCGAAACGGTCTTTCAAGGGAGGGAAGGGGAGCCCCAAACTCTTTGCCTCAAGTTCGTACCATCCGGCTCCGATGCACACGATTGCCCTGCCGTTGGACAGGACGTCCAAACCTGTAAGGGTTTTGATTAACGCACCGGGGTGCCTGTAGGTGTTGCCGGTGGCCATGGTTCCCAGGCGCATCTTCTTGGTGTGGCCCGCCAGGAAGCCAAGCACATTGTAGGCCTCCAACACGTCCTCGTCGGGCACGCCGTTTCGCGGAATCTGGAAGAAATGGTCGAACACCCACATGCTGTCGAATCCGACGTCGTCGGCGGTCCGGGCCATGTTCGCCAGGTGCTCTCCAATCCTGGCTGCTCCTCCGGGCCAGGAGTACGAGTTCAACTGCAACCCAATCTTCATAGACTTTTCCTCCGGTTCGGTTTTTTCGCTCGCGCTTGTTTGGGCGGCAGGCCTCGCACAAACTCCAGTCCCATGTCCAGCCACTGTACGAGTTGTTCATCGTGGGCGAGGCCGTCGCTGCCCACGTAGACTATACCTTTCATCGGCCTGCCCGTGAAGTCCATGGGCCTTGCATGGGGTTGGGTAAGGGCAGAGTCATACCGTTCCGGGCCGACTCTTACCAGCATATCGCTTCCGGTGATGCCACAGCACATGTGACCGCCGACCATGAAACAGAGCCCGCCGAACATCTTCTTCTCGGCTGTTTCAGCCGGCGGGGCTGCCTTGTCTTGCAGGACTGTCCGGACCCGCGCCGCCAAGACCTCATCGTATGCCATAGGACTTCCTGTCGATGAAGCTGTGCATGGTTGGGGGCTTTAGTTTCCGCCCTTACGTGTGGGCAGGAAGGGGACGAGCTTGTCGGCAAGGGAAGCAAGGTTCCGGCTCTGGACCCAAACGTGTCCGCTGCCCTTGAACTTCAGGACTAGACCTTCACCTCCGGCTATCAGAGAGCCGATGCCGCCCACTTTGCCTATGGAGTATTCCACGTCGTCGGAAAAGGCCACCACGTGTCCGGTGTCCACCACCAACTCATGCCCCGGCTCTATGGGGACCTGCTTGATGGCGCCGTAGGAGTTGAAGAAGACTGTCTCCCCTGATCTGTCCGAATATGTGCGGATAAAGAAGGCGCTTTCTCCACTGAAGAAGCCTTTGACTCCCTGGAACTTTACATCCGTCTCCACACTCTCGGTGCAGGCCAGGAAGGAGGATGACTGTATAAACAGATTCCTGCCGGGCTGAAGCTCGTGAGAGTGGATGTCCCCGGGGGAAGACGGAGCGAGGCTTACCCATCCCGGTCCCTGTTGGGCTGTGAAAGTGTTCAGGAAGAAGGACTCTCCTCCGAGCATTCTCCTGAACCCTCCGAACATTCCGCCTCTCATGCCTGTTGACATGTCGACGTCTTGCTGGGCCACCATCGCTCCTGGTTCCGCTTTGATGGATTCGCCCGGGGAAAGCTCCACGGTAAGCAAAGAGTAGCTTGGGTTGAATTCAATGCTGGTCTTCATCTTTGTCCTAGCCTCCACGCACCGGTTGAGTCCTGGCCGCAATATGTATCTAACCGTCCTGCGTTAAGCATATCAAAAGGGAGAGGCGGTGCAACCCGCCTCTCCCTTTATCTTGGTCCTGCTTTATAGCTTAGAAGCGTCCTGACTGGGTCCTTCCGCCCTGGCGACTGAAGCAATCGCTGCAGTAGACCGGACGGTCGCCCCGAGGACGAAACGGGACTGTGGTGTCCACTCCGCATTCGGCGCAGACTACAGGGAACATCTCACGCGGGCCGCGGTCGAAACCGTAGCCGAAGCCTTCGTTGCTCCTGCGGTCGCGTCGCGCCTGACGGCACGAGTGGCATCGCTTTGGCTCATTCTCATAGCCTTTTTCAGCATGGTACTGCTGATCGTCGGCGCTGAATATGAAGCTCTGTCCACATTCTACACAAGCAAGGGTCTTGTCCACGTAGTTCATCGGTGACCTCCTTCCTCCCAATAGTTGGCAAAGGTTCTGGTCACCAAGGTCGAAAACACGCGAAGCGTCTTGTATAGACCCACGATCCCGCTCAGGAACAGTCCAGAGTAATCTGCGGATTGGTGAAAGGAGTGACCGTATGAGACACAGACATTACCACCAAGAATATATATTAACACACAACCGGCCCATATATGCAAGCGCCGCTTGGCGTGAGTTGCCGCTGCCGTTAGGGTAACGCATTTCGTGTCCACCCGGCTATGCTGCCAGAGGTTCAGCATCATCCCATTTCACCAGGTACTCTATAGCCTTTGCCACCCTTTCAGGGTCATCGTCAAAATATCCAATCCCGGTATTGCATGTGCGGCAAAGCAATCCTCGAATCAACCCGCTTGAATGATGGTGGTCGACATACAAGGCTTCAGGGTGTCGCGCTTTCTTTGACCGTCTGCGAGTTTCCGGTCGGAAGCATATCCAGCAGACGCCGTTGCCTTTCTCCAGCAACGCTTCATACTGGTCTATGTCAATGCCATAATGCTGTTTCAGGTTTTTGCTCTTTCTGTTTCTGAACTCTTTGTCGCGACTCTGAGCTTCCCAATACGGAATCTCGAACCTGGCGAGCGGCCTCTCGGACGATAGCGGTTGAACGTCTCGCGGAGCTATCCCAGGGCACTTCAGATACTCGATAGCGTTTACCAGGATTCGGATGTCCTCTGAAAAGAATCCGACCGCTGCATTGCAAAGATTACATAGGAGACCTCGGACCCGGCTCGTCTGGTGATTGTGGTCAACCATCAACTTTTTGTCTTGCCCGCAAATAGCGCATACGCCGCCCTGGCCAAGCTTCTTCCACTCGCGGTCTGCCCTTGTTATCCCATACCGCTTGAAAAGCCCCCTGTGTTCGTGCCGCTCCCGATATTCCAGGTTATTGTGATATTTGTATCTCTGTTTGGCTGATTGCCGTTCACGAAATTCCGGGTTGTTCTTCCAGCGATTCCGTTGCCAAAGTCTGTTTCTCTCCCGGTATTCGGAGGTTTTCCGCCTAGCCAGATACTTTTCCCGATAATCTGGGTCACTGTGATACTTCACTGTTTGCCGAGTTAGCTTCCTTGTCTTGTACTTGGGGTCAATGGCCCATCGTTCCCTCTGACGTGTGTTCTCCTTTTCCCGAGCCTCCGGGGTCCTTCGCCGGGCGTTTTTCTTCTCTCGAAATTCCGGGTCGTTGCGATACCGCTCTCTCATCCGCGCATTCTGCTGTTCCCTCCACTCCGGGTCAGTGGCACGGCGTTCCCTGCGTTGAGCATTCAACGCTTCCCTATATTCCGGATCGTTGTGATACTTCTCCTTCCGCTTGTCTAATTGGCTTTCACGAAATTCAGAGTTGTTATTCCAGCGTTCCCTTTTCCGGGTGTTGTCCTCTTCTCTCCACTCAGGGTCGTTGGCTCGGCGTTCACTTCGCCGAACGTTTTTTCTTTCCCGTGCCTCCGGTGTTCGTTGTCTTGCCTTTATCTTTTCCCTATATTCTAGGTCGTTTGCGTACTGTTGGTTCCGTTTCGCTTTGTAGCAGTCCTTACAGTCGGAACTAAAGTCCCTTGGCCTATCTTTGCGGGAGTAGAAATGCTCCGCGTCTAGGGGTTTGGTTTCGCCGCATGTTCTGCATTGTTTTTCCGGTTTCTCCGACATGGTTCTACTCCGTAAAATGCTCAAGGCAAGGTTAGGAAGGCGAGGACGATCTATGATCGTTGCCCGCCTAAATTTCAGGTCGGCAAGCGAGGCTAGTGCTTGGACTTCAACCAGAACCAGTAAAGACTAGCGGGCACCCCGACAGGTACAGCAATTGCCCAGAACCAGGGAGAAGCGAGGATTTTGAGTACGAGGCTAAGAATGATAGCCCCTGAGATTAGATAGAAAAAGAAAGTTTCAAATTTCATGGGTTCTCCTCAAGAAGATAAAAATAGACTATCAGCGCGAAAAGCGCGCTAAAGTGCGGGGGACGGTTCTTGAGGAGGGATTCTAGAGCCGTAGTGGAGATGCGCCTGATAGACCAGCGGAGGTGGATAGCCCCACCCTACTCGGAGAACAAAGGAGCAACGAGCGGGCTAAGATAGCAACACCACGGCTGTGAGTGGAAGGCGGTGTGGTCAATATGGAAGCCGCTGTGGTAGTAAAGGAAGTTGCCCGTGAGACGATGTGCCAAAGCTGCGATATAAGGCTGGAGTCATCACGAATGGCGATTATCCAGAAGGGCCCCCAATGCCCAAACGCGGCAACTGTGCCGAAGAGCATTGCAACCAGGCCCAGCTTGCCCGCTGTAGTCAGGCTAGGAGCTATTACGTCATGGAGGAAGTTAATAGTGACTTCAAAGTTCAAGACGCCAGAATTGAGAGAAATCCACCCCTCTAGATAAAAAAGGCTGGCGGCAAAGACCAGTATGATAGTCGGCAGAAGTAGGGCTGTCCCGACAACAATGGTTCGGGCAACGAACGCTGACCACATGGAGATGTATAGCATTGGGTTCATATCAGGGATGTATCATAAGGTTCGGCCTAGAGTCAACCGCCGTATGTCACAAGTAAGTGTCTAGAGTTGGCGAACTGCCTATGCTTCAGACCGTCACACAGATGAAAGTCGGAGTACAAGAATTGCTCCCTAACACAGAATAGTCACCGCCACTACCCCAAAGCCTCAACCCCCTTGGGTAAAGACAGAAGAAAGGTCGGACGGCCGTTGGAGTCACTCCGATTCGCGTATACAGGACTCCAGCAGGTCGAGGGCCGTCTTAGTGAACGTCCACATGTTGGCTTCCCGGTCCTCGCTGGCAGTCTCCAGGGTGATTACTTTCTCCACGGGGCCTGATACTGCGATGCAGGCATGACCGGCCGCGTCGCCATACCGGTTGCCCGTCGGACCTGAGGCTCCAGTCTCGCTCAGCCCCCACGTGGTCTCCATCAGTTTTCGCACAGTTCGGGCTTTGAGCATGGCGTAAGGCTCACTGGAGGCTCGAATGCCGGCCATGTCGGCGTCGCCTATTCCCAGCAGACCCTGGCGCGACACGTGTGTGTACACCACGGCGCCTCCCAGGTAGTAGGCTGACGCCCCTGGGACCGAGACCAGGGACGCAGATATGAGACCTCCCGCGGACGACTCGGACACGGATACGGTGTGACCCTTTTCCTTGAGCAGCGCTGCTACAGCCGCCGCCATCGGTTCCAGTTCCATCGCTCTCCTCCTCGGTCGAGTTTGGGCAGGGTGTTCCCAAGATAGGTGGTGAGAGCGACCCCGTCAACTTGCCCCGCCCGCTCGGTAACAGTAGACGCCGAGCGCCTCTCACCCCCACCCTAACCCTCCCCCTCGAAGGGGGAGGGGACAGCGCCTGGACGTTTCGGGTCCGAGGCAGGCCATGCGTTTGACTCGATGCCTTCCCAATGTTACGGTTCTCGCAGCAATCGGCAAGTCGTCGCGACCGCGCTGAGTTGGAGGAAAGCATGCCCAGAATGACCGGCAAAGAGGCTTTGGCTCGAATGCTCATGGCTGAAGGCGTCGAGTACGTGTTCGGAAACCCGGGCACCAGCGAGACCCCTCTCATGGACGTGTTGCAGGACTTCCCTGACCTGAAATACATCACCGCTTTGCAGGAAGCCTCGGCAGTAGGGATAGCTGACGGCTACGCCAGGGCCAGCGGCAAGCCCGCCATCGCCAACGTTCACATCGCCGGAGGTCTGGCCAACGCGATAAGCATGCTCTACAACTCATTCCGCGGAGGGACTCCGCTTGTGCTCACGGCGGGGAACTCGGACACACGCATGTTCCTGGCCGACCCCGTACTTTCGGGGGACCTGGTGGGAATGACCAGGCAGTACAGCAAGTGGAGCCACGAGATCATCCACGGCGCCGACGTGCCCGTGGCGGTGCGGAGGGCCTTCAAAGAGGCAACGACTCCCCCCACAGGCCCTGTCTTTGTAAGTTTCCCGTGGGACTCCCTCGACGATGAAGCTGACGTGGACACGGCAGCCTCATTCCCTGGATACCACAGGACGAGGCCTGACCCGTCGGCGGTGTCGAAAGCGGTGGAGATTCTTTCCCAGGCCGAGGACCCCATCATGGTGGTGGGAGACAGGGTGGCCCAGTCGGACGCCTTGTCTCAGACCGTCCAGGTCGCTGAGCTGACAGGCGCCAAGGTGTTTGCTGTTTCCACAGCGGAAGTGAACTTTCCCTCCAGCCACCCCCAGTTCCTGGGAGCGCTTAACCTGAACAATCCGGCAGCTGCTCGCAGGATTGCCGAGGCTGACGTTCTTCTGGCGGTTGGCGCCCCGGTCTTTTCCTCCTTCCTGTACAACCCCGAGTCATTTGTAGGCAGCGCTACTCGGGTCATACACATGGACAGCAGCTCCCGCGAGATAGGCAAGGTATACCCGACAGAAGTGGGGATGCTTTGTGATCCTGCAACCGGTCTGGCCGATCTGGCGGACGCCCTCGAGGCGGAGATGCCCGGTTCTGCCCAGGAATCAGCCCGGTCCAGGGCCATCAACGTGGCCCAGGAGAAACAGAAGTCCAAAGAAGCATATCAAAAACGCGCCCAGGACCGATGGGACAGGTCTCCCATGAGCGTCGAGCGTATGATGGCCGAGCTGGCAAGCGCTTTGCCCAGGAACACCATCATTGCCGACGAGTCAGTCACATCCAGAGCGGCCCTTCAGGGCGCCATGGACTTCGACGAGGTTGGGAGTCTTCACGGAATCACCGGAGGAGCCTTGGGTTGGGCGATGCCCGGCGCCGTCGGCATCAAGCTGGCCCAGCCCGACAGGCCGGTTGTAGCCGTCGTGGGCGACGGAGCCTCGCTGTACTCAATCCAGGCCCTGTGGACGGCGGTGCGGTACAACCTCCCCGTGGTCTGGGTGATATGCAACAACAGGGCTTACAAGGTCCTGAAGGTCAACATGGACATCTACCTGAAGGACATGATTAAGGACGAATCGCGCCAAAGCCAGTATATCGGGATGGACTTCGACCCGAATCTGAACCTGGCCTCCATAGCTCAAGGGTTCGGCGTCAACTCCCGGCGAGTTGAAGACCCTGCTACTCTGCGGCGGGCCGTCGAGGATGCCCTGGCCTCAGGACAACCCTCCCTGGTCGACGTGGTCATCGAAGGCTGAGCCTCACGAAACCTCTTCCCCCTTGAGGGGGAAGATTGAGATGGGGACGACCGGGCTGCCGGAACTACGCCCTCACCGCTGCAACACCTGTCATTTCCAACCCTGAGCAGGGCCACCGCACCTGTCATTCCGAACGCCGCCAAGCGGCGTGAGGAATCTACAGTCGTTGTCTTCGAACCGGAGGCATTAGAAATGCAACGGCTCAAGGCAAGGAGATGTCAGCCACATTGAGCCATTACTCCGAAAGGCGCCCTGAGATTCCTCGCTTTGCTCGGAATGACAAAGTGGGCGCTCGGAATCTATCATGGGGATTACGAACCCCGCCAAGGATGAAATGCGGTGTGCCCACCACGCCGTTTCTCCAGCGAAGGCTGGAGTCCAGGAAACCCTTCGGCGAGCTCAGTGCAGGCTCTTGCAAGGAGGAAAGGCGGCTCCTGGATTCCTGCCTCCGCAGGAATGACGGATAGGGTTCCATACTTGTCATCCGACTGGTTTCTGCCAGGAGAGAAGGGGCTGTCGATGCTTATTATCGTAATGATGACAAAAATGGCGCTCGCGACAACAGGCAGGCCGCTCGGAATGCCAAAGTGGGTCCTCAGAATGACAAGTAGAACGTTCGGGTGGCAGAACGGTCCTTAGGAACGGCAGGGTCGTTAGGGTGAGGGGCAGGTTTGAGCCTTCGGGAGTTACCGGAACGCCGCCCTAGGACATATCCACGTCGGAGTACCAGCGGCTCTCGTAGAAGAGCACCGGCTGTCCTGGGTCGCCGCGTTCCAGTTCCTTGACCTCTGCGACGTAAATCGTGTGGTCGCCGTAGAGGTGAGAACCGACAACCTCGCAGCTGAAGAAGACCAACGCTTCGCCTATGGACGGAAGGCCCAACCCAGGACTGATAGTCACTGTGTAAGGGACGTCGCCGGTCCTGTCCGCGGGCTTTCGGGCGAAGTAACGTCCTATGTCTTCCTGGTTCTGGCGCAGAACGTTCACGCCGAACTTCCCGGTCTTCTCTATGAACCCGTAGGTGTTGGTGTTGTGGGCCACGCAGACAAGAATTAGAGGAGGTTCCAGACATACGGAAGTGAACGAATTGGCGCTCATTCCGTGAACGTTTCCTTCCTCGTCCAAAGTTGTCACCACGGTCACGCCCGTGGGATAGACCGACATGCAACTTCGGAATTCGTCTTTCGTGACCGCCATATCCACCGTCCTATCAAATATGGGGGCAATGATGATGCGCCACATTATATATTAAAAAGTCGACATGAAAAAGCTGGCCGGGCACAGGCTTGAAAGAGATCGTCCAGACACTGACAACCCTCTCCTCCGTCCCAGGGGCTCAGAGGTCGTTGTGCTATACTTGACCGCAAATTCCAGCATCTCCCGGGAGGACTCCGTTGGAAATCATCAGATGCCTGATATTCGTCCCTGGAAACCGCACTGACATGCTCACCAAGGCCAGGGACTTCGACGCCGACGTTATCATCGCCGACCTTGAGGACTCGGTGCCTCCCAACGAAAAGGAGAACGCCCGCCACGTGGTAAGCGAGATGTCCCCTTCCCTGGGGGGCAAAGGCCAGCGGATAATGGTGCGGATCAACTCGCTGGACACGGGGCTGAGCAGGGATGAGTTGAACGAAGTCGTGGGTCCGCACCTCTATGGCATAAGCGCCGGGAAGGTGGAGTCCCCGTGGGACGTGCGAGAGTATGACCGGCTCATGTCCCAGGCCGAAAACCGGGCAGGGATGGAATCGGGAACCTTGAAACTGATTCCATGGATAGAGAACGCCAAGGCCGTGGTAAGAGCTTTCGAAATAGCCGCAGCGTCACCAAGAGTTGTAGGCGTGGCCTTTGGGGCGGAAGACTTCGCTGATGACATGGGGATCAACCGGACTGACCAGGGAGACGAGGTATATTTCCCCAGGGCGTACGTAGGGACGGCGGCCAAGGCGGCGGAGGTCCTGGCGTTGGACAGCCCATACGTCAACTTCCGCGACCCAGACGGGCTGAGAGCGGATGCGGGAGCTGCGTTGAAGCTGGGTTTCAAGGGCAAGTTCGCAATCCATCCATCCCAGATTGACATAATAACCGAGACGTTCAGCCCAAGCCTGGAAGAGGTGGAGTACGCTCGCCGGGTGCTGGAAGTGTGGAAGGAAGCGGAGGCCGCGGGCCGCGGCTCCACTTCGCTGGATGGCAAGATGGTCGATGTGCCCATCGTGAAACGGGCGCAAAACCTCCTTGCCCTGGCCGACAGAATGGCGAAAGCGTAGCTTCGAGGACGACATGATTATAGTGACCACCAACGACGTTCCGGGTCAGCGAGTTGTAAAGACTCTTGGCTCCGCCCAGGGCAGCGTGGTGCGTGTGCGCCACGTTGGGGCCGACATCATGGGTGCGTTGAAGAGCCTGGTTGGAGGAGAGGTCAAGGGCTACTCCAGGTTGATGGAGGACGCCAGGGCGGAAGCCATACAGAGGATGACGGACGAAGCGGAGGCCATGGGAGCCAACGCTGTCATCGCCGTCAGGTTTACGACCTCCATGGTGGCAAGCGGCGCGGCGGAAATCCTGGCCTACGGCACGGCGGCGGTGGTCGAGGAATAGATGGACCGTATCCTGCTCCAGGGGATGCAGTTCTACGCATACCACGGCGTCAATCCGGAGGAAAAGGCATCCGGACAGCGGTTTCAGGTGGACCTGGAAGCCGAGTTGGACTTGGAAGAGGCCGGGAGGACCGACGACCTCAATCGGACCGTCAACTACGCTCACCTGTACAGGACCGTCAAGGAAGTGATGGACGGAGATCCCAGGAACCTCCTGGAGTCTCTAGCCCAGGAAATAGCCGCGCTGTCGTTGGCCCGGTTTCCGATTCAGGCAGTGCGTGTCAAAGTCGCCAAGACCAGCCCGCCCATCAAAGGCTCCATCATGTCCGGCGCGGCGGTGGAGATATACCGCACCCGGCTCTAGCCGGGCAGGTTGTCCACGTAGACCTTCCCAGCCTTCATAACCATCTTAATCTTCGACCTGTCTTGCAGGACGGTTACGTCCTTCAACGGGTCGCCCTCGATGAGCAGCAGGTCTGCGGCCTTCCCCGGTTGCACAGTTCCAGTCTCTTCCTCAATACCCAAGCACTCCGCGGCCCATCCAGTGGCTGACTGGATAACCTGAATTGGGCTCATGCCGGCCTCAGCCAACAGCTCCAGTTCCTGGGCGTTGTTCCCATGGATCCAGCCTCCGGCGTCGGTGCCGGCCACGACCTTCACGCCTTCTTTCAAGGCAAGCTGGATGCTCTCGACGTGGTGTGTGTGCAGCTTTTCGGCCCGTTCCCGTCCGTGAGGCGTGCCCCTGGTTCTGTGGAACACATATACGGTCAGGGTGGGGACGAAGAAGGTCCCATGATCGGCCATAACCTTTAACAGGTCAGGGTCCTGGTCCAGATAGCTGCCATGCTCGACGGAGTTGGCCCCTTCCTCAACAGTCATGCGAAGGCCCGGACCGCCCAAGGCATGGCACATCGTCCTCTTGCCGTGGGCATTCGCTTCCTGCACCAATGAGCGAATTTCGTCCCGGCCGAACTCGATGTCCTTGGGTCCATGGCCTGGCCATGAGCTCGCCCCTCCCGTGGTGGCGAACTTGATTACGTCGGCGCCGACTCTGACCGCCTCGCGCACACAACGCCGCACCTCATCGGGCCCGTCGGCCACGAGCATGGGCAGTCCCGGGTTGTCTCCCACAGGCGGATGATGCCAGGACGGGCTCCTACGGTCCGCAAGGCCTCCTGTTGGAGAGATGGGACTGGTGGCGACCAGGAGCCTCGGCCCGTCAATAATGCCTTCTTCGACCGCGTACTTGAACCCGGCGTCCAGCCATCCCGCGTCACGCACGGTTGTATATCCCGACAGCAAGGTGTCTTCGATGGTCCTGGCAACCCTGAGTGAGCGCAGGCTGCCAGGTTCGTCAAGCCCCCATCGTCCTGCCAGGTCGTAGCCTTGCATCGCCAGGTGGTCGTGGCAGTCTATGAGTCCGGGAAGCAGAGTGAGCCCATGTCCGTCGACCGTCCGGGCGTCAGGCGGGACATTAACTGACTCCGGTGGGCCTACTGCCTCAATGATTCCGTTGCTCCCGATGAGCGCCGTAGTGTTGTCCACCGGGTCGGCCCCGGTCCCATCGATTAGACGGACGTTCGTGATAGCCAGCATATTGCTCTCCCGCTTAGCATGGTCTCCCTATTGTACCTTGCGGGAGCCGATGACGTTGAGTAGTCCAGAATAGAAGAAGCCCCCGGCAATCGGGGGCTTCTTTAGTCCGTCATTTCTTATGGGTCCTAGGCGATGTTGGTCCTCCGCCTGTTGGATATGTACAGGGCGCCTCCGCCGACTGCTAACAGGGCTAAGCCAGCCAGCAGTATGGGAGCCATGATTCCCGAGAGGCTGAAGTCACCCACCGGCGG
>DAOUJI010000020.1:0-2264 GCA_034422875.1 Dehalococcoidia bacterium
CTGGAAGACTTCGACTGGTCGGCGTCCATCACCATGGACCGCAGGCTCCTCGACGCCGCCTTCTCCCTGGAGTTTCTGGCCAGGCGCGAGCATGTGCTGCTGGTGGGCCCCGCCGGGGTCGGCAAGAGCTTTCTGGCTCAGGCCCTGGGCTACGCCGCGGTACGCGCCGGACACACCGTGCGTTTCGTCCACGCCGACGACTTTTTCAAAGCTATGGCCCAAGCCAGAGTGGACAACTCCGTGGACCGCACCTTCCGGTCCTTCCTGTCCGCCGACCTGCTGATCCTGGACGACCTGGGACTGCACCGGCTCACCGCCCAGCAGTCCGCTGATCTCTACGAACTGATCCTGAACCGCCACAGGTCCTCCAGCTTCGTCATCACCAGCAACCGCGCCGTCGACGAATGGCTGAGCCTTTTTGACGACCCCGTCCTGGGGAACAGCGCGCTGGACCGGCTGGCCAACGCCAGCTATCAGATCGTCATCGAGGGCAGCAGCTACCGGGAACGGCAGTCTCCACACCGGGCATTGCTGGGCACAGGCCGGGAAGGAGGTGATTGACCAAGAGAGAACACCGTGATAATAGTCAGACCACTGTGCTTCCAGGGGGGTCAATGACCGTGAAAATTTTCGGTCAAAGACCATGAAAATTGACAGGATGACTCAAGATATCAAGACTTTCCTGCTTGCCGATCTTCGCCAGGATTGAGCCGGTGCCGCCCGCGTCCCAGGGTTCGCCGGCGGTCCCGGCTCGGGAAACCAACGGGCCTGAACTGCCGTAATCCTCATCCCGGGAGGTAAAGGGCCATGTAGCCTGGTATCCGGAGACGTCCCTGCTGTGCCGCCGTGAGGACTGTGGACTGAAATCGCGGGCCGGACTGGTCAAGCCAGTTCCGGCCCGTTTTTGTGCAACGGGACCCGGCCGACACGCCCTTTCCCGAGACAAGGGAACCCACAGGGCAGCGGCGGAGGGCAGGGGACTTGGCAATCAAATCCGCAACATCGCCAGAGATACAAGGAGATGATAATGATGGCTAGAATCACCACCACCACGGAGGACCGCGTCGAGCGCATCAACGAGATTCTCGCCGAGATGGTGCGCCACATCGAGGAGAAGGAGGATCTGACCAAGGACTTCGCCGACGTCCTCCACATCTTCTTCCCTGGCGAGGAACACCGCCTGTTCACTCCAGCCAACTGGAGCCACACGCCGGCCCTGGAGCCCGAGATCATTGGATGGCTGGCCGACAGCGCCGAGGAGGAGGAGACTCTTCAGGACATCCAGCGGAAGGTGCTCATGGACGGGGAGCGCATGGTCTGGGTCCACGCCAAGCACCTGCTGGACGACCACTGGAAAATCTCCGTCTTCGGCATCGTCTTCCACGAGGAGGACGAGGGAATGCCGGAGTTTCCTGACGGAGATGCCGGCCTGAACCCAGCGATGGCCGTGGCCCGCATCGCAGGCAGCGGTGGCCGGTTGCCCTGGACCTGCCCCGGGTCGGCGCGCCTCACTTAGGCAGAGCTACAGGCAACCCGATAGATACAGTCGGCCGGCGGAGTTGCCTCTGCCGGTCAGCAAGTTCCGCGTGATCTCAGGAATCAGTGGGCCTGAGCGTACCGAATTGCGAACTTTTCGCTGGGAGGTCTCAATTTAGAAGAGTAGATGCCGCCCACAAAATTTGATCTCTTCCCGTTTGTAACCTGGCTAACAAGGTTTTGTCCCGTTCATGGTGATCCAGACAAAGACTGTACCCATTCAGCTATGGAGACTCCCTGACTCCACAAGTCCACGGAAACTCCGTAACGGAGCATTTCTTCATTGCGCAAGTAAACAGGCTTGCCGGTGTCGGAGAAACCGGTTACACCTTTGTGAATCTCCTCGAATTGCCCTCCGATCTTGGTGACGAACTTAGCCCAAGGCACTATGTCCGCAGGTTCCCAAGTCTCCTTGATTCGCTGGCCGTAAAGGTCGACGACGCACAGAACGAATCGTTCCGGCTCGTGCCAGGCCTTGTTGGCCTGTTTCGGGGTCAAACGGACATCCCGGGTAGTCGTGGCCTTTACTTCCAGAAAATAACTCCCAACCTCAAGGGTGAACGAGGCCCCGTCCGGAAAAACTTCGTAGTCGTATCCCCAGTCCACCAGCTCCAACCTCACCGGGCCCAAGGCTTCGATCGCTCTTCTGACAGCTTCCTGGACCGCGTGTCCAAAGTTGTCGTTCCGGTTCCGTATCTCGTTCTGGTGCTTCTTCTTGTCAAGCTCCT
>DAOUJI010000021.1:0-5310 GCA_034422875.1 Dehalococcoidia bacterium
TGGGCAAGACGGGCGGCATTGTCCCCATGCACATGAACGTCGGCCCGGAGACTGTGTTCGTTCTGGGGCCGGGCACCACCTACGGGGTACAACTCCACCTTGCCGGTCTCGTAAATCAGGTTGTGGAGTACGATCCCCTCACTGAAGACCCCCTTGACATAAGAGACGACCTGGCTGAAAGCTGGGAGATTTCGGAAGACGGCCAGGTCTACACCTTCAACATTCGCGAGGGCGTAACCTTCCATAACGGCGACCCCTTGACCATGGACGACATATTGTTCAGCCTTACGGCCAAGATTTCCCCGGACCTCAGCGATATCGCGCTGGTGGTGGAAGAGACCGGAGGGGTTGCTTCCGGCGACGGCCAGAAACTGCACCCGTACATCGAGGACTACACTCAAGACATTGTGGCTCTGGATGAAAGCACGCTGCAGTTCAATCTAAGCAGGCCCGGACCGTTCTTCCTCAACCTCTTCGGCAGGAATGTGTTCCCCATCCTGCAAAAGAAGTTCGCCGAGGAAGGTCAGTTGCACAAGTTCGCCTTCCCGGAAACTCTCAACGGCACCGGTCCCTACAAGTTGGACAGGTACGAAAGGGACGTAGCCACTCACTGGGAAAGGAACGACGACTACTGGAGGGAAAACACTCCGTGGCTTGACGGAGTTTCCCAGTTCATCATCATAGACAAGGGCACCATCGCCGCGGCTTACAAGACACGCCAGGTCCTTATGACCACCACTATCAACGCAGGCCTTTCCATCACAGAGGCCAGGCAATTGGAAGAAGAGTTGGGAGACCAGGCCAACGTCCACTACGCGGGCCCTTCCTGGGTGACCGGCTTTATCATGAACCCCGACAAGGAACCCTGGAACAACGCCGAGGCCCGGCGAGCGATGAACCTGCTTGTCCACCGGCAGCCCATGATACAGATCCTGAGCGGCGGAGCATACAAGTTGGGCACTCCCCTTCCGTGCGGCTACACGTGGAGCTTCGACTGCGACCTGGTTGCGGATATGCCTGGGTACCGGGAACTGAACGGCGAAAAGCACCCTGACGACATCGCCGAAGCCCAGAGGATTTTCCAGGAGCTTGGCTACGGCCCCGGCAGCGAAATGAGCATAGGCTGTCAGAAGGTTGTCGACTACTGTGAGGAAGCGCTGATGATACAGCAGCAGTTGAGGGAACACCTGGGCTGGGAGGTGACCGTCAACGCAGTCGAGTTCAACGTCGGCAACACCCAGATGGACCAAAGGGACTACGAGATATTCATGATAGCCCACAGCGCCAGCCCGCCCATTCCCGACGTGTCGGTGGGGAATTTCGGAGAGGGGAACAGGGACCACACCACTCGAACCGGAATTTACAACGAGGATGCCGATAAACTGTGGGCCGAGCTTGCGTCGACGTCAGACACCGCCAGGCAGCAAGAGCTGGCCTTGATGGCGAACAACTTCCTTATCGAGGACAACTCTCACCCTCACCTATGGTACGTCCAGCAGGCCTTCATCGTAGACAAAGCCATCCAGGGTCTACAGGTCCCAGGTGTTCTAAGCACATACACCAAGTGGGACCATATCTGGTGCGACCCAGCATGCAACTAGGCACTGAACCGTAACGCTGGGCATGGCCGCTCCGGTTGATCGAGCGGCCGCCTAAAAGCTCACTAAGCGAAGATAGGACCCCCTGGCCTCAACGAAGGGCCAGGGGGTCCTTCTTTTTCTTGTTATGAACCGATCACGGCAACTCGAAATGGGGTCGACCCCGCGCTTAGCGCAGGTAAGGCCGGAAGCAGACCAGAATGTCTAGTTGCTGCCCCGGAGCCGCGGGTCCAACACGTCACGCAGCGCGTCGCCCAGCAGGTTCCAGGAATACACTACGATGGCTATCGCGAGCCCGGGAAAGACCGCCAGCCAGGGGCCGACGCCGACGTACTTCTTGGTGGCCCCGTTGAGCATGCTGCCCCAAGACGGGACTTCAGGTCCGGCGCCCACTCCCAGGAAGCTTAGGGACGCCTCAGCAATGATGGCTATGGCCATGTGGAAGGTTACGGCCACGATCCAGATGGCCACCACGTTGGGGACCATGTGGCGAAGTATGATGCGTGCTGTCCCCGCCCCGACAGCTCTGGCGGCGAGGACATAGTCCATCTCCTTTATGGCCAGCCCTTGAGAGCGCACGATCCTTACGGTTGTGGGAATGAATAATATAGTCAGCGCAAGGATAACCTTGTTTATGTCGTCCCTCAGAAGAGGCAAGTCGGTCGTGGCCAACGCCGCCATCAGCGCTATGGCCAGGACCAGATAGGGGAAGGCTATCAGGGCGTCCACCAACCTCTGCACCAGCAGGTCGGCGGCTCCACCGTAGTAAGCGCTGGCCAGACCAATTAGCATTCCTATGGTGCAACCGGCAAAGGCGCTTATCAGTCCTACTCTGAGGGATATTCTGGATCCCTCCACGAGCCGGCTGAACACATCACGTCCCAATTCATCCCCCCCGAACCACATCTCGCTGTTCGGAGAGGCGTACGGGGCCCTGAAGTCAATGAAGTAGGGGTCGTGGGTCCGGATTTGTGGGGCGAAGATGGCCACGATAATCAGCAGAAGGGCTACTGTAGCCCCAACGGCGCCGAGAGGCTTCGTTTTGATAAAACGTGCCACGGGACGCAGGAACGTGAGTCGTGGGCGCAGGCCCTCTAAGCCCCGTTCATCCAGCGTATCCCGCATTTCGGTTTGTTCACTCATGGGCGATCAATAGTCCGTCACGTGTACCTGATTCGCGGGTTGAGCCACGCGTAGAGAACGTCCACGACGAGGTTAAGGGCCAGAATCAACACAGTTATGAGAATTACTACGGCTTGGACCTGGGGATAGTCCCTGGTGGAGATGGCGTTAATCAAGAGGCTGCCCATTCCCGGTATGTTGAAAATTTTCTCGATTATCACGGTGCCGCCCATGAGAATGCCGAACTGAATGCCGGAAACGGTGATGACCGGCAGCATGGCGTTTTTCAAAGTGTGGCGCCAGATAACCGCCTTTTCCGCGAGGCCTTTGGCCCGGGCGGTGCGGATGTAGTCTTCCCTGAATACCTCCAGCGTGGCCGAACGGGTTATTCGAGCCATGTAGGCCATGTTGCTCATGGCAAGGACTAAGGCTGGGAAAATAATCTGTTGAAGATTTTTGAGAGGGTCTTGCCACAAGTCGGTGTAGTCTAAGGGAGGAAGCCAATTGAAGTAGTTCGAGAGGACATAAACTACTAAGACCCCAATCCAAAAATTGGGCAGCGCGATGCCGCTGATGGTTAGTATACGCCCCACGTAGTCCGGCCAAGTGTCCTGGTGGACAGCCGACAACACACCAAGAGGTACAGCCACCAGTCCCGAAATCAACAGAGCGACCACCGTCAACTCGAGGGTTATGGGGAATTTCTCTTTAACGTCGTCCCACACAGGTGTTTCGAAGGTGAAGGAGTCCCCGAAGTCGAGCCGTACCACGCCCCAAAGCCACTCGCCGTATTGTGTGATTAGGGGAGTGTCGGTGCCCAGCTTGGCCCGCATTCTGGTCAAGTCTTCGGGTGTGTATTCCTGAAGTCCCCCGAATCCCGCCAGCTTGTTGATTGCAGGGTCTCCAGGGACCAGCCGCAGGATGATGAAGACCAGCGTGACTACAAGAAACGCGGTGGGTATGAAGAGAAGGACCCGCTTGACTATGTAGGCCTGCATCTCACGTCACCGTCCAGAGGTCTGCCGGACTAGACCGTTGCCTGGGCCCGGTTCCGGTAGTCTTCCTGGGCTCTCTCGTTGGCTCTGTCCCGCATGGAAATGAACTCCGGGGCGCGTTCCTGGGACCACCGGTTTGAAGTTTCCAGCCCCACCAGGCCATTCTGAAACTGGGGCGCGACGTATCTGGCCAGCAATTCGTAGCTGTTCAGTATCCTCTGCCTGGGAGCCCAGTCGATGCCTTGGACAAGCAGGCCGCCAAACCCTCCGCTCCTCTTGTCCAAAGTGTGGATAGCCTCAATGCAATCGTCGGGACTGCCCACAATCCACGAGCCCGATTCGGACATTTCCTCTACGATCCTGTCCATCGGCGTGTCGCCTATCTGCAGGGTCAACGTATGTTCCAGGTACTCTCTCTGGTAAACTCCGGCGGTGGAACGGATGTCCTCGAACGCCTGCTGGCGAGTTTCCGCCACGTGTACAGGCATCACCATCCGCCAGTTCTCTCGCCGCACCGTCTGGCCATGGCGGGCAGCCGATTCCTCCGCGATCCCCCATTGGTAGGACAGGTCTGTGTTCTGGTCAATGCTCATGGACAGGACGGACGTGCCATGTTTGCCGGCCAGCGCCACTCCGGCGGGAGAATGTATCGACGACACAGCTATAGGGGGATGAGGCCGCTGGTAGGGGCGCACCTGCAGGTGGGCGTCCTGCAGCTTGAACCAATCGCTTTCATGGCTGATGGGTTCCGTTTCGGTGAACAGCCGTATGAGAACATCCAGCGCCTCTTCCATCCGCGCTCTCTGGACGGTGGTGTCAATGCCCATCATGTATGCGTCGGCGTTAAGGCCTCCAGGGCCTACGCCGATCATCAAGCGGCCCCGCGTAATGTGGTCGAGAAGCACCAGCCGGTTCGCCGCCATCAGGGGGTGGTGGTAGGGAAGGCTCAGTACGCCGGTGCCCAGTTTGATTGACTTGGTCCGGTCGGCTAGAGCGGCAATGAAAACCTCTGGAGAGGAGATGGTTTCCCATCCTCCGCTGTGGTGTTCACCGATATACGCCTCATCGAAAGCCAGGTCGTCCAGCCACTGGACTAACTCCAGGTCTCGCTGGAAGGCCACGGTGGGATTGTCGTTCATAGGATGGTAGGGTCCAAGGAAGATTCCGAACTTCATTCTTTCAGGAAGGGCCATAACGACACTCTCCTCTCTGATGGACTGGTTCACCCTGGTGCGGCCGACTATGGGAAATCGACGCCATTATAGAGCAATGCAATCGGGCCGCACAATGCAATGATCAGCTCCCCGAATATTCGGAGTTCAGCCTTGAGGCGCAATAGGGGCGGACATGCGAGATGCTGATGGGAGACGGTAAGTTGATGCAATGCTTTGGATTATGCTATCGTCGCTCACACCCCCGTGCGCAGCTTCAGCATCGGACTGCCGTCTGTGATTCCCAGGCTGCCTCGACAAAGGAGGCGTGAATGTCCATTCACCGTGTTTCTCGTGAGCTAGACCGTCTCCTCGACCCGTCACAAGAGGTGGAGGAGTTGAGCTCAGGATACCAGCTGGCGGAGGGTCCCCTCTGGATTCAGG
>DAOUJI010000022.1:0-4928 GCA_034422875.1 Dehalococcoidia bacterium
GGGAGCGGTTCTGGGGTTCTCCCATCCCCATCTGGCGCTGCGACAGCTGCGACTATGCCCATTGCGTCGGCAGCGTCCAGGAGATGCAGGAATTGGCCGTCAACATGGACGCAGGCGCCGCAGAGACGCTAGACCTGCACAGGCCGTACGTTGACCGGGTGCTCATCAGCTGCCCGAAATGCGACGGGACCATGAGCAGGGTCCCCGAGGTGATCGACTGCTGGTTCGACTCCGGGTCGATGCCCTTCGCCCAGTCCCACTACCCCTTCGACGGGGAGGAAGCTCTCCAGGACGGCAGGTTCCCAGCCGATTACATCTGCGAGGCGGTGGACCAGACCCGGGGCTGGTTCTACACCCTCCACGCTCTCTCGACTCTTATCAAAGGCGGGCCGTCTTACAAGAATGTCATCTGCCTGGGACTTATCCTCGACGCCCGTGGGCGCAAGATGAGCAAGAGCACGGGCAACGTGGTGGACCCGTGGAGCGTCCTGGACAAGCACGGCGCCGACGCCACCCGGTGGTATTTGTACACTTCCGCCCAGCCGGGAGACTCCCGCCGTTTCTCCGAAGATTTGGTGGGCGACACCGTAAGACGGTTCCTGCTGACACTCTGGAACGTCTATTCCTTCTTCACCACCTACGCAGCAGTGGACAAGTTCCACCCGGACCAGATTCCACCCGACTGGAAACCCCAGTCGGAACTGGACCGCTGGCTCATGTCGGAGCTGGACATCCTGATCACCCAGGTCGACACGAACCTGGAGCAGTACAACCCTACCGACGCTGGCCGCCGCATCCAGGAATTCGTAGACCGGCTGTCCAACTGGTACGTGCGCCGGAGCCGGAGGCGCTTTTGGAGAAGCGAAGAGGACTCCGACAAGCTGTCCGGCTACGCCACGCTCTATACGTGCCTGTCCACCCTGTGCAAGCTCATGGCGCCGTTCACCCCCTTCATCGCCGACGAGATGTACCAGAATCTCGTGCGCTCCGTAGACCCGGAAGCCCCCGAAAGCGTCCACCTGGCCGCCTTCCCTCAAGCGTCGGGCCAAGAGGTGGACCAGGATCTGATGGACGCCACCCGGCTCGCCATGCGGGTCTCCAGCATGGGACGGGGCGCCAGGTCCAGGGCCGGAATAAAGGTGCGGCAACCTCTGGCGGGCGTCCTGGTCAGGTCTGGGAGGGCTGGCGAGGAACAGTGGCTGCCAAAGGTGGAAGACCAGATTCTGGACGAACTCAACGTCAAAGCGCTGCGGTACGGAGACCCCGATCTCGCCGACGAACTCCACCGGAAAGCTCTGGAGGCAGCCGGGGAGTCTCAGGACTCAGCGTCCGCTTCCCATCCTTCGACGAGCTCAGGACAGGCTGTGGAGGCCATCGTGCAGGTCGACGGCTACTGGGCGTCGTTAGAGGGCGGCTACATGGTCGCCATCGACTCCAACATAACTCCAGAGTTGGCGTCCGAAGGTCTTGCCCGCGAGTTCGTTCACCGAATCCAGAACCTGCGCCGGTCGGCGGGCCTGGAAATCACCGATCGCATCGAGGCCTATTACCAGGGGCCAGACGTTATCCGGGACATGCTACAAGTCCACGGGGACTACGTACGTGAGGAGACGCTGGCCGACCTGGTGGCTGAGCAAGAGCCTCCTGAGGACACCCACTCCGAGTCGGGGAAACTTGAGGGAGAGACCCTGCTCCTGGCAGTGAAAAAGGTCTAGCCGTCTGGGCGTTCGCCAAGGGTCACGTTGAAAGTGACTTGTTCGTCACTGCTGTAGGCCCCCACCTCCACCTGCCTCCCAACCTGCGACTCCCGGATCATTCCGATGAGCTGGCGGGCGGTGGACACCCTCTCTCCCCCAAAAGAGACGATTACGTCGCCGCTCCGTAGTCCTGACTCCCACGCCGGGCTGTCAGGGGTTACAGTCGCGACCATCACGCCTCCCCTAACGGGGATTCCCAGGCTGGTCGCCAGGCTGGGAGTAAGGTCGTTCACCCCCACACCGAGAAAAGCCCATCTGACCTTGCCCAAATCTATCAGTTGCCAGGCCACTGACATGGCCGTATCCGTCGCTACCGCAAACCCTATTCCCTCGATGGTCCTGCCTGCGTCGTCGCCTCGCGCCACCGCCGTGTTGATTCCCACCAGTTCGCCCTGAAGGTTCAGCAGCGGACCGCCGCTGTTGCCTGGGTTAATGGAAGCGTCGGTCTGTATCAGGCCGTACAACGTCAGCCCTGGGTGAATTTCGTAGGAACGGTCCAGGGCGCTGACCACTCCAACCGTTACCGACGGCCCTCCAGGAAGAGCCAAAGCGTTTCCAATGGCAATCACCCAGTCCCCGACGCGTACGCTTTCCGCCCCCGCGGGTATGACGAAACGGGATTCCGGTATGTCAATCTTCAACACGGCCAGGTCGCTTAGCAGGTCCGTACCGATGACCTCCGCGTCATATTGCACTCCATCGTCTGTGGTTACGGTTATCCTGTCGTAGTCCTGTACCACATGGTAGTTGGTTAAAAGGTATCCACGTGGGTCGAAGATGACCCCGGTGCCGCTCTGGACGTCGCGTTGGGGTCCAAGGAAGGTTAGCGCGGTGAACTCCGTCGTTACGGAGACCACGGCTGGCCTGACCCGCTCCACTACTCCGGCCACGTCCGGGAACTGGTATTCCAGCCGGACCCGCGTCGGGCTGGGACTGGCCTCCAACGCCACAGTCTCTCCGATAGCGGATCGATCCTCTACGGGCAGCCTCTCTGGCGTTGCCATAGGTGTGGGTGTAGGAGGTGCAACAGTGGAAGAAGCCTCGGGTACGGGTGCTGCTGTCGGCGGCGGAACGGGGGTATCAGCGGGCGTTGGGCTTGCACTGCGCTCATCTACTGCGCAGGCGGCGGCAAAGAGCAGGGTTAGAGAGCTCGCCAACAGAAACCTTGAAGTCATGGCTTGGGAACTCAACGCGGATCCTGTCGTCTCTTGAGAGGCTATGTCAGTCCCTATGCATAGGACTTAATGGCCGCCTGCTGGGCCTGGAAAACGGGCTCCATACCCTTAAAGGCCAACTCAATCCATTGAGGGACAATAGCGCTGGGGAAGGGATGTCCCTCAGCGGCTCCCTGTATTTCCACCAGGTCGCCTGCGTCCGTCATCACCAAGTTGAAGTCCACCTGGGCTCTCACGTCCTCGTCGTAGGCTAGGTCGAGGAGAGGTTGACCGTCGATTAGCCCAACACTCAGAGCGGCGACGGCGGACCTCAAGGGTACGGACCGGATGATCCCTGCCTTGACCAGCTGGCTCATTGCCTGGTGGAGCGCCACGTAGCCTCCGGAGACGGCGGCGGTGCGAGTCCCGCCGTCGGCCTGAATCACGTCACAGTCCAGGGTGATGGTACGCTCTCCCAGGGCATGCAAGTCTGTGACAGCCCTTAGGCACCGGCCGATGAGTCGTTGTATTTCCTGGGAGCGGCCCCTAACCTGCCCGGTGCCTTCCCTGGCCGTCCGCGTCGCCGTCGATCGGGGCAGCATGGCGTATTCGGCGGTGACCCATCCCTTGCCCTCACCCCTCAGGAAAGCCGGGACTCTCTCCTCGATGGACGCTGCGCACAGCACCGAGGTCTGGCCCATCTGGATAAGGGCCGAGCCTTCCGCGAAACGCTGGTACCCCGGTGTGATGACCGTCCTACGGGGTTCATCCCACTGGCGGCCGTCGGAACGCTGGACTGGGGGTACGGATTGTTGGGTCAAAGGGGCCTCTCTCGAAGGGAGTCTGGTCTAAGTTTCAAGTATAGCAGAGGAATGTGAAGAAGCCGGGAGCGGGAAGCCTACGGAGTCACAGACCCTAGAGGCTCCTGGCCAGCAGGTCGTTGCGGGCGTCCACCGAGGCGGGGTGCACAAGCTCCCCCATCTCCAGGAGCCTGATAAGCTCCCTGTCCAGGAAGCTGAGCATGGCGGTGTCCAGGCTCTCACGCGACTGGGAGATAACTGAATCAATGTAGGGGTACCGCCTCTGTTTGGACGGGTCCAGCTTGTCGGCCAGGAAGACCGCCTTGGCCACGTCGGGCAGCCCCGGGTGAGCCGTGCTGTGCCAGTAGACCGCCTGATATATCTCCGGGTCATCGAGGCCGTTCTGTCTGAGGGTTTCGGCTGCCACAGGACCGTGAAGCAGGATGGGGACTCGCTTCTCCACGGGGTGCACGCGTAGGCCCAAGTCTTTGGCTTGCCGCAGAAGCTCTTCGCCATCGGCGGCCCTGGCCAGGTCGTGGGCCAGCGCGCCCAACCGGGTCTTTTCCACGTCCAACCCGTGAAGCTCGGCCAGGTCCAGTGCGATGTCGCGCACCCGATGGATATGATTGAAGAGGCCGGTTGGAAGCGACTCCAACCGGCTCTCTATATAGGCTTCTATGGAAGCGGTCACAGGCTTAGCCCAGAGACGGAAGCGGTTTTCCGCCCAGGAGATGCACGTGGATATGCTCCACTTCCTGGCCGGAGTCGGGACCCTGGTTCACAATGAGCCTGTACCCGCTTAGGGTGACCCCATACCGCCGCGCCATCTCCTCAGCCACCACGAAGATGTGCCCCATGATGGGCACCTGACCAGGACCTATGTAGGCCAGCCCGGCTAGATATTCCACGGGAATGATGAGCAGATGCACAGGGGCCTGAGGGTTTATGTCCTCTATGACAAAGACCCGCTCGTCACGGTAGACGATCTCCGCGTCAAGCTCACCCCGGAGAATCTTACAGAACGGGCTGTCTTTGGCCGACATACGTAGGGGCGACCGGCGGGTCGCCCACTCCCTCCGCGACTAGAGTCCCAGCTCCGTAGCTACAAGCTCCCTGTGATGTTCGGCGTCACCGAAGGCCAACTCCGCCACCCTTGCGCGTCGGGAGAAGAGCTGAAGGTCGTGCTCCATGGTGAATCCAATGGCGCCGTGGCACTG
>DAOUJI010000023.1:0-11893 GCA_034422875.1 Dehalococcoidia bacterium
GATAATCTAATATCAGTGGGGTGACGCCCCGACAAGCCCCGGGTGATCGGTTTCGGGAGCCTGTCCCGCTAATGGTGAGCTTATCGAACCACGTTTTGAGACAGCCTCCAAGTCTTGTTCGGACACTTCTCAGTTCTATTCCTGCCGCTCGTCGAAAACCGTGTCTTTCACTCCCGGGTTGCCCAGATTTTGTAGCCGCCGGTCTCCTTCGGGGGGCGTATCGGCGATGCTGTAGGGGCTTTCGGCATAGTTGGTTGCCAGGTATTCCGCCAGGACATCCTGCTCCGTGCCGGGAGCGGCGAAGGCGGCGCTTCCGGGATCGGTAATCGCCGGCCCGTCCAGCACACCGTTGCCGTTGGCATCCTCCTGGGCCGAGTATTCAGCGCGGTCGTGACCCGTCTCGCCCGACAGGTCAACCCGGCCCGGGGCCGGCAGTGGGAAGGGAAAGCCGCTGCCGCCATCAGCGAGAAAGTCCATTGTAGCCATCTTGATAACCCGCTCCGGGTCGCCGTGCAGTTCGCCTTCCACTACTACTCGGTCGGCCACTGTTCCGTCGTCGTTAACCACGGCCAGGGACCGGATTCGGTCTCCCGCCGGAGCGGCGGGGTCAAAGCTGAGGCGCATACCGGCTACTTGGGGGTAGCGGCCCACGTTGATTACGCCCACCCCGTCGAAGCTGATGGAGTGTTCCATTATCTCCATCAGCAGCCGGGCGGTTAAGGGAACTATGACTACGCCATTGTTGAATCGCAGGGTTCCTTCGATGTCCAGTTGCGAAATATCCCCAGTCTCCTTGCCCACGTCGCTATTGGCCCGGGGAGGCATGTACTTGAAATCTGCAGGGTCGTTGGAACCGGGCGGCAGGACAATTATGCCGATGTCGTCCCGGATGCCGCCGCTGTTCTTGAAGGACACCGCCACTTCGGGATCGACCTGTCGGGCCGCCCACAGGAAGGAGTCCGCTACCAGGTTGCCCAGGTTCGTTTCCTGGGTGCGCACCGCCGCCCGCCGGCCTTCCAGGAACACCTCCGTGCGGCCAAAGACATTGCCGTCCCGTAGCTCCACCACCCGGTGCAGGGATTCGACGATGCGGGACACCTCGGGGATGGGTTGGCCCGCGAATTTATGCCCACCCTGCGGGTTAGTGGCATACACGCCGCTCATGTAGGGGTCTATCGAATTGGGAATGACCACTCCATCGCTGTCGAAGTCCACTACCAGCCGACCCAGGTACCGGTAGTCGGCGTCAGTGTTGACCAGGAGCACCGGCTCGCCGATGGCGGACATATAGCTAAGAGGGTAGTCCCCCGCCGGTTCGTCTCCTGTCCAAAGGCGGTCCGTCTCGTCGGCCAGCAAGGTGTTGGAACCGCCGGCCACTATGATGTCCACGCCGGAAAGCAGGGTCGCCAACTCCTGCTCAATGGCGATACGCTGCATGTGTGCCAGCAGGATAATCTTGTCAATGCCTTGTGCGGCCAGTTGGTCCACGGACACCTGGATGATGGCGGCCAACTCGGCTATAGCGGTCTGGTCTTCAGGGAATACGCCAATGGCGCCGGCCTTGGTCAAATTACCCAGGAAAGGGGTGGTTGCGCCAACCACTCCGATTCTTTCCTCGTTCACCGTAACCACGGCGCTCTTGGCCAGGCCGGCAGCGGCCAACATGGCCTCCTGCCCGTCGACCACGACCAACGGGGCCATGGCCTCGTCGGACGAGAAGTCCAGGTTGCTGGACAGATACGGGAACCGGGCGCCGGGATACACCCCCGTTTCATCCTCCTGGTAGGAGAATAGACTGGCGAAGACTTCGGTTCCTCGGTCCAGCTCGTGATTCCCAAGGGCGGATGCCTGGAACCCCATCGCGTTCAACAAGGCTATGTCGCCCCGGCCTTCGCCGGAAATGCCCAGAGTCGAGTCGTTGGCGCTGTCGGCGGCGGCATAGTAGCGGGGACCGGAGATAAAGTTATCGCCGGAGCTGACTACCAGGGTATTGTCGGGGAATTGCTTACGGAGACCGTCCAGGATTGCTGAGAAGTTCTCAACGTTGGATAGCGCTCCGGCAGCCCCGTCCATGTCCGAAGCGTGAAGCAGTTGCAATGTGAAACTTGGCTCTGGCGCCGCTGGCCCTGGAGGTCCTTCCGGTCCCTGAGGACCGTCTGCGCCGCGCTGTCCTGCGGTCCCTTGGGGTCCGGCCGGTCCGGGTTGTCCAGCTATGCCTGGCGCCCCTTGAGGACCCTCCGGCCCTGTTGAGCCCTGGCAGGCAATGGCCGCCAAGAAGACTCCGGCTACTGCCGCCACCAACCATGAACTGACTACACCCTTCTTCCTGACCGAAAACCTATTCACCTTACTCTCCGGGTTTATTGGCTCCGTTTTTCTGCCCAGCCTTTTGACCGCGGTTGGTCGACAGCAGCCCTGGCAAGAGAACCACAGTATTCTACACCAGCCTAAAAGATGCGGGCGGCCGGGTTTGCCAGTGTTGTGGGCTATCGATTTCGGACGGGAAATCCAAACTTCGCAGTCTCAGCGAAGGTGAAGACGAGGCCGTGAGGAACTAGAGGCTATCTCAAAACTTGTTCTCCATTCAGAGGCGCCCTCGACAAGCTCAGTGTGAGCGGTTCTTAGACGGTCCCACTCATTGTGAGCTTGCTGAGCCATGTTTTGAGACAGGTTGAAGATGTTCGAGAAGCTATCCTCCCCTTAGCCACGGGTAAACTATTGGCTCCTGGTCTTGCCTGGGGGACGGGTTGGACAGGCCGGACAGAAGCTGGGACGGGAAAATACGGTCCAGTTCGTCCTGGTCCCAGCGTCCTCCTGAGTTGTAGAGCATCTTGGAAGGCTTCCAGGGTTGGTATACGCCGAACCTCCCGTTGCTGGCCACAAATACCTGTCCGTTGACATTCTCGGAGACGTCCCTGGAAAGATAGATGACCATAGGCGCTACGTCTGCAGGGTCCGCAGTGGAGCCGCGGGCCGGGTTGCTCCCGTGGGGAGAGCTGAGTTGATACCCGGAAGTTGTGCGCCAAGCCACCCCCGCGTCGGTGATTCGGGTGGCTCCTGAAGGGCAAACGGCGTTTACGCGAATCCCGTAGGGGCCAAGCTCCAGTCCCGCTGTAAGGGTCAGGCCAAGGATGCCCGCCTTGGCTGCGCTGTACCCAAGCACCGTAGCTCCCCCGTCGATGCCCATCGTGGAGGCAATGTTGATGATGCTGCCGGACCGCTGCTCCATCATGTGAGGCGCCGCGGCCTTGATAGTGGCGAAATGGCCTTTGAGGTGAGTCCTGACCACCAGGTCGAAATCGTCTTCCGACATGTCCCAAAGCATGTTGTGACGAATGATTCCCGCGTTGTTGACCAAAGAGTCGATACGCCCGTAGGAAGCCAAAGCCGTGTCTATGATTCCCTGGGCGCCGTCCATTGACCCAACGTCGTCGTAGTTGGGGACGGCCTCTCCGCCCCGCTCCCGAATCATAGCGACAGTCCGGTCCGCCAGGGCGATGTCCGCTCCTTCGCCCCGGGTGGAGGAGCCCAAGTCGTTTACGACCACGTTGGCCCCCTCGTCGGCCATTGCCATAGCTATGGCCTGTCCAATCCCGCTTCCTGATCCCGTGACGATGACCGTCTTGCCGTCCAAGCTGGCTGCCATGGCATCCTCCTGATTGCCGCCGCACCGGGCGGCAGTGCGATTATGAGATTCTATGAGGGGCGCGACGAATGGGCAAGCCGGACAACAGGTGTGGTATATCGGTCAGCCTGTGCAGTTGACCGGCGGGTTTACGGGAATTTATACTTGCGCCGGTTCAGGCCGCCCGGACCATGTGAATCCATAGACGCAAGCAGACATTAGGGCCAGGAGCAAGGGGTTAGAAACGATGGTTGAGTTGGTCAAAGGCAACGTAGCCGCCATATTTACGGCGCAGGCTAGAGCGCAGACCGAGGCCGAATGGGAAAAGGATGTGGAGAGCGTCTGGGATGAGGCAGTGGAAATCCTGAGGAGCAACCGGGGATTCAAGGGTTTGCTGGCCCTCTGGAATCACGGGGACACGGGCGAGGTCTGCATTATAGGTCTGTGGGAAGATATAGAGACCAGGCTAAACTATGAGGCAACCACGGCGCAGGCGGTGCGGGACCTGTTCAACTCGATTTTCACAGCCGTGCCAAACCGACCCAGGTTCGTCGTGACAGGGAGCTACACTCAATAGGGGATTGGCGAGCATAGAGGGCGTCGCGGGCGCACGTTCTTTTGGTCTTCAAGGGTTGTAGACAGCATCCTTATGGTGATATATGATATTATCGCACGAATTCTGGGGGACGGTTATCCTGAGCCGGGGGAAGTGTCGGAACTGGTAGACGAGCATGACTTAGGATCATGTGCTGAAAGGCGTGGGAGTTCGAGTCTCCCCTTCCCCACCATGCCTGAAGCAATGAGATTCATAAACCACTCGACACGTCTTCTGTTCTAATACGGCGTCGGCGATAGAGGAGGTACACCATTCCGACTCTACTGGAAGTAAATGACCTCAGGACCTATTTCTACACCCAGGACGGTGTTGTTAAAGCCGTCGATGGAGTGACATACGACCTGGAGGAGGGGGAGACCCTTGGCCTCGTGGGAGAGAGCGGATGCGGCAAAAGCGTTAGCGCCCTTTCCCTTATGCGGCTCATTCCCGACCCTCCGGGGAAAACAGTGGCGGGTGAAGTAAGTTTCCAGGGTCAGGACCTGCTCACACTGTCAGACAGCGATATGAGGCGAGTCCGGGGAAAGCAGATTTCCATGGTCTTTCAGGAACCCATGACTTCCCTCAACCCCGTCTTGTCCATAGAACGTCAGTTGACGGAAGCCTTGGAGCTCCATCTGGGGATGAACAAGAACGATGCCCGCCAGGAAGCGGTGCGGAGGCTCGACCAGGTGGGAATTCCGGACCCCGAAGGCCGCATCAAACAGTACCCCCACCAGTTCAGCGGCGGCATGAGACAGAGGGTCATGATCGCCATGGCGCTGAGCTGCAACCCAAAGCTGATTATCGCTGACGAGCCAACGACCGCACTCGACGTGACGATTCAGGCCCAGATTCTGGAGCTGATGAAGGACCTGAGCAAGCAGTACGGCGTCTCGTTGATTATCATCACCCACAACCTGGGAGTGGTGGCCCGATATGCTGACCGGGTGAACATAATGTACGCTGGGAAGATCATCGAGCGAGGCACGGCTGCTGAGATTTACGCCAATCCCAAGCATCCTTACACGCTCGGCCTTCTGAACTCGGTGCCCCGCTTGGACTTGCCCAGGAGAGAAAAGCTCGACCCCATCGAAGGACAGCCGCCGGACTTGATAAACCTGCCCCAGGGATGCTCCTTCAGGGCCCGTTGCCGTTTCGCCATAGACCGGTGTGCGGAAGAGATTCCACAGCTCCAGGCTGTGGCAGGAGACGGCCACACGTCGGCTTGCTTCGTGGCGGACACCCTCTAGCCTGTAGAGAAGAGATGAGCAGATATGACAAGTGAGAACGGTCAGACCGTTGCAGTCAACGGCGGCGTCGGAGAAGACGTACTTCTGAATGTCTCGAACCTGAGGATGCATTTCCCGGTCACCAGCGGGATTCTCTTGCAGAAAACGGTGGGGCACGTCAAGGCCGTGGATGACGTATCGTTCTTTGTCAAACGGGGAGAGACTTTGGGGTTGGTGGGAGAGAGCGGCTGTGGCAAGACAACCACAGGCCGGTGTATCCTCCAGTTGATAAAACCCACGTCCGGGGAAGTCAACTTCGAGGGTTCGGAACTCACCACCATGAATTCTCGGTCTTTGCGTGGAATGCGCAGGGAGATGCAGATCATCTTCCAGGACCCCTACAGCTCGTTGAACCCCCGCATGACAGCAGGCAACATCGTGGGCGAGCCGTTGGTGGTCCATGGTCTTGCCAAGAACAAGGGCGAATACAGGGAGCGGGTATCGGAACTGTTGACCGTCGTGGGTCTCAACCCCTCAATGGCAGACCGATTCCCCCACGAGTTCAGCGGCGGCCAGAGGCAGCGTCTGGGTGTGGCTCGTGCCTTGGCTGTGAACCCCAAGTTCATTGTCTGCGACGAGCCTGTATCGGCCCTTGACGTGTCCATTCAGGCCCAGACAATCAACCTGCTGGAGGACCTCCAAGAGCAGTTCTCACTTACATACCTGTTCATTGCCCACGACCTGTCGGTTGTTCGCCACATCAGCGACCGTGTGGCGGTGATGTACCTGGGTCATATCGTCGAAATCGCTGACAGGACCGACATCTACGAGAGCCCGCTTCACCCTTACACCAGGGCGCTCTTGTCTGCCGTTCCCATTCCAGACCCGGTCAAAGACGCCGAACGAGAGAGAATTATCCTTACGGGTGAAGTGCCCAGCCCGCTGAACCCTCCGGCGGGGTGCGTCTTCCATCCCCGCTGCCCCATCACCATGGACAAATGTCAGAACGAGATGCCGGAGTTGCGAGAGGTGCAGCCAGGCCACTGGGTGTCGTGCATTCGGGTCCCCGGTTACGGCGACCCGGAGGACGTTTACCACTATTAGCCGAATGAGGCACTCCCACGCCTCACGGGCTGGCTTGGACACCCACCGCGTCCAAATACGGTCATAGCCATGGACCCGGCGCGCATTCGCAATTTCTCCATCATCGCCCACATCGACCACGGCAAGTCCACCCTGGCTGACCGCTTCCTGGAGATGACAGGCGCCGTTTCCGGTCAGGACATGGTTGCCCAGTTCCTTGACCAGATGGACTTGGAGAGGGAACGGGGCATCACGATCAAGGGCAAGGCCGTCACCATGACCGCTAAGGGCGAAGACGGGCTGTCCTACCAACTGAACCTCATCGACACCCCTGGCCACGTGGACTTCGGATACGAAGTGTCCCGCGCCCTCGCGTCCTGCGAAGGGGCTTTGCTGATTGTCGACGCCAGCCAGGGAATCGAGGCCCAGACCATCTCCAATGCCTTCCTGGCCCTGGACAACAATCTCACGTTGATTCCAGTCGTCAACAAAGTTGACCTTCCCCAGGCGGAACCCGAGAGGGTGGCCGACGATCTCCAACGGGTGTTTGGGTTTGACTCCGAGGAGATAATCTTCACTTCAGCCAAAGACGGCACCGGTGTGGGAGACGTGGTGCAGGCGGTGATTCAGCGGGTGCCTCCTCCCAAGGGTTCCGCCTCAGGTCCCCTCCGAGGTCTGGTATTTGACTCCATCTACAACCCATACAAAGGAATCGTTGCATACGTTCGGATTTTCGACGGTCAGGCGTCTCTCAGCGACCGTCTGTTCATAATGTCCACTGCCAAAACCACCGAGTCCATGGAAATCGGTGTGTTCTCTCCCCAACCCACTCCCACTGACACTCTCTCGATGGGTCAAGTCGGATATATCGCCACGGGGCTCAAGGACGTCCGGGAGTGCGCGGTGGGAGACACTCTGACTGTGGAGAGGTCCCCGGCGAAGGACCCCCTCCCCGGATATGTTCCGCTGAAGCCCATGGTGTTTGCCGGGCTGTACCCAGCCGACGGTGAGAGCTACCAGTCTCTGAGGAATGCCCTGGAGAAGCTGCAACTCAACGACGCTGCCTTGAGCTTCGAGGCTGAGTCCAGCCCCGCCCTGGGTTTCGGGGCACGCTGCGGCTTTCTCGGCTTGCTGCACATGGACATCGTCCAGGAGAGACTGGAAAGAGAATACGGCCTGGACATCGTGGTGACGGCGCCCAGCGTTGTCTACAAGGTGCACATGAAGGACGGCCCCATCATAGACGTGGAGTCTCCCGCTAAACTCCCTTCCCCCAGCGACATTGTGGAGGTGCAGGAACCCTGGCTGGCGTTGACCGTCGTGTCGCCTGCCCGGCACGTCGGCGCCGTCATGGAGCTCATGTCCACCAGGCGGGCAGAGTACAAGCGAATGGAGTACATCCAGGGAGCTTCGGACGGAGACTCCGGAGACGCCCGGGTCCTGATGGAATACGAGATGCCCATGTCGGAGCTTTTGGCCGAATTCTACAACCGGCTGAAGTCCCGGACCCAGGGATACGCATCGTTGGACTACTCATTCATCGGATACCGCTCAGGGGCTCTGGTGAAACTGGACATCCTGCTGAACCAGGAGCCGGTGGACGCTCTGTCCATGATCGTACACAAGGACAAGTCCTACCAATACGGCCGCACCCTGGTGGACAGGCTGAAGCAGGCCATTCCCCGCCAGCTGTTCGAGGTCCCCATACAGGCCGCCGTGGGCAACAGGATAATCGCCAGGGAAACGGTGCGGGCCCTTCGCAAAGACGTTCTGGCCAAGTGCTACGGCGGCGACATCACCCGCAAGCGGAAGCTCCTGGAACGTCAGAAAGAGGGCAAGAAGCGGCTCAAAAAGGTGGGGAGCGTAGACGTTCCCCAGGAAGCCTTCCTGGCCCTCCTCAAAGTCGAGGGGGAGTAGCTGACCGCCCTTCGACATTGCTTTATCCGGATCTGATCCGGGCGCCGCTGCATTTGACTTGCCCATAACCCAGGGCTAAAATTCGGCAAGCTGAGGAGCTTCACCCCGCACCTGGAATCCCGAAACTCAAAGCAGACAGACCGCAAGGAGGACTGCCATGTCGTTCGAGCCGATTAATGTTTTCGACTATGAAGCGCGCGCGGAGCAGGTGCTGCACAAGGACCACTGGGACTTCATCGACGCCGGAGACTTTGACGAGCTCACCGTGCGGCGAAACCGTACAGCCTTCGACGCCATTGCCCTTAGGCCCAAATTCATGTTGGACGTGCAGAGCCGCGACCTTTCCACAAAGGTGCTTGGCCAGGAGATAAGCTTCCCAGTTCTTCTTGCGCCGTGCGCCGGACAGGGCCGCTGCCACGAGGAAGCCGAGAAGGGAGCAGCTTCGGCGGCGACGTCTCTGGGTACGATTTATTGCATCAACTTCAATTCCCGGTACAGCATCGAGGATGTGATACAGACGGCGGGCGGCCCTCTGTGGTTCCAGCTCTACCACCAGACCACGTCCGGGACGGAGACCATGGTGCGCAGGGCGGAGGACGCGGGATACTCGGCTCTGTGCGTAACAGTGGACGTGCCCTTCCCGACCAGGAAGGAACGAGACATAAGAAACGCGTACAGGCCTGGCGGCGATCCAGGCACTCGCAGTCCCGCAGGCGCCATCAGACACCTGGAATGGGACCCTCCCATTCAATGGAAGGACATCGAATGGCTCCGTTCGCTGACCAAGATGCCCATCATCATCAAGGGACTCCGGACCGCCGAAGACGCCAGGTTGTGTGTAGAGCACGGAGTGGAAGCCGTCTACGTGTCCAACCACGGCGGGCGTCAGGTGGACGGCACCCTTTCAGCCATCGAGACTCTGCCGGAAATCGTGGACGCGGTGAACGGTCAGGCTGAGATATACCTGGACTCGGGTGTGCGGAGAGGCGCCGACGTATTAAGGGCGCTGGCATTGGGAGCCGACGCGGTTTTCGTCGGGCGTCCCTTCCTTTGGGGGCTGGCGGTCAACGGCAAAGAAGGGGTCCGTGAGGTGTTGGCCTTCCTGAGGGATGAACTGGACAGGGCCATGGGCTTCTGCGGCCTGACGTCCATTGACCAGATAGACCGGAGCGTCGTGTCGCTTCCAGGGGAGGCAGGCTGGATTCAGGGCGCCTACTAGCTAATAACCCTCGCCCAAACCCTGAGAATATTGTAGGGGCGACCGGCCGGTCGCCCCTATGTCGTTTATGCCGGAAGCCTATAGCCCTCACCCCGGCCCTCTCCCTCTGGGAGAGGGGGAGGCTAGGAGAATTCAGTCTAGGGAGAGGGGGTAATCTATGTCCCTTCCCCCTCAGGGGGAAGGTTAGGATGGGGGTAGCCCTACTCCCCCACCCGCCGGTACTTCACCAGCCGGGTGCCGGATGTCACGAAGTCCTTGCCCTGATGCCTGGGCTCGTCCAGGAATGTGTTTACATAAATGTCGCCGTGCCGGTCGACGAACAGGAAGTGGGCCGAGGCGCCGTGGGGCCAGCGGCCATAGGGCCCGTCGAACCGGGTGATGATGTTGCCGTCCAAGTCGCTGATGAAGACGAACCCTCGCAGTTCCGGTATGTAGACGATGCCCTCGTCGTCGATGTGGATGGTGCAGGGCCTTCTCAGTCCGGTCCAGTGAGTGATGAAGTTGCCTTCCAGGTCGAATATCTGGACGCGGTCGTTCTCCCTATCCGCCACCAGTACACGGTTCCTGGGCTTGTCCACCCAAATTCCGTGGGGTGTGTGAAACTCTCCAGGCCCGAACTTTCCTGGCTGGCCCCAGGAGAACTTGAGGTCTCCGTTGGGGCTGAAGACGTGGACACGGAAGTTGGCGTACCCGTCGGACACGTACAGGTCTCCGTTGGGAGCGATGGAGAGGTCGGTTGGCATGTTGAAGGGTCCGGCGGACTTAAGTTCGGCGTCGTAGAGGCTGGTGGGTCCTGGGGCGGGTCGCCCCTTCCACCCGGGCTGGCCGGGGCCATGCCCGTGGGGTATGCCCGTGTCGGAGGGCTTGTTCCACTCACCCATCTGGAGCAGTTGGTTGCCCTTGGTGTCGTATTTGAGGACTACGTGGCCGTCCTTCACCGGCAGGTAGAGGTTCTCGTTCTCGTCGATGTGCATTCCGTGGGCGTCCGTCAGGTAGCCCTCTCCCCATGACGTTAGGAAGTTGCCGTCCCTGTCGAAAACCACTAGGGGGTGTTCGCTGCGGTTGAAGGCGTAGACCCTGTCTTCCGAGTCGGTGACCATTGCCACCTGACCCAGCGGAGGCCATCCGTTGGGGATCTGTCCCCAGCCTTCAATCCACTCATAGGTGTGCTTGCCGAAGCCGACTTTCTCAGCCATGGGGCTTGCCTCCTATTCTTTGTCCACGGACTTGGCGCTTCCGCGCGGCATGGAGCCGGAGTCTTAGCTTACCTTCGCGTACTTTATCAAGCGCGACGCGGACTCAAAGTAGGGTTTGTCCTGCTGCCCGTCCAGGTGCTGGTTGATGTAGATGTTGCCCTTTGAGTCCAGCCACAGGAAATGGGCCGCAGTCCCGTAGGGCCAGGGGCCGTAGGGGCTGGGCAGCCTCGCCTGCACTCTGCCCTCCAGGTCGAGGATTGTGATGAAGGCCCTGAGTTCGGGCACGAAAATGTTGTCATCGTCGTCGATGTACACGGTGCAGGGGCGGCGGAAGCCCGTCCAGTGGTTGATGTAGTTGCCTTCCATGTCGAAAATCTGGATTCTGTCGTTCTCCCGGTCGGCTACGTAGACATGGCCGCGCTTGTTGTCCACCCAGATGCCGTGAGGCGTGTGGAACTCTCCTGGGCCGCTCTTGCCGAACTTGCCCCAGGAGAACTTGAGCTGGCCGTCGGACGTGAAGACGTGAATCCTGAAGTTGGAGTAGCCGTCGGAGATGTACAGGTCCCCGTTGGTGGCCTGGGAGATGTCGGTGGGCATGTTGAAGGGGCCGGCCTCGTGGGCGCCGGGGTACATCTGTGTCGGGCCGGGGTATGGCTCGCCCTTCCAGCCGGGCTGTCCGGGGCCGTGGCCGTGGGGGATTCCGGTGTCCGATGGCACGTTCCAGGTGCCGAGGCACATCAACTCGTTGCCCTGGGTGTCGTACTTGAGCACCACGTGGCCGTCCTTCACGGGCAGGTACAGGTTGTCCTCGGCGTCCACGTGCATCCCGTGGGAGTCTATCAGGTAGCCTTCTCCCCATGACGTGAGGAAGTTGCCGTCGCTGTCGAAGACGACAAGGGGGTGGTCGCTGCGATTGAAGCAGTAGACGCGGTCCTGGGAGTCGGTTGCCACGCCGCATTGACCCAGCTTGGGCCAACCCTCCGGCAGTTTGCCCCACCCCTCAACCCATTCGTAGGTGAACTTGCCGTG
>DAOUJI010000024.1:0-26456 GCA_034422875.1 Dehalococcoidia bacterium
GGCCCGTGGCAGGGTCTACTTCGACCACCGCAAGGTGTGCTCCGAAGGGGTAGGTGAAGTTCGGCGGGTCATAGAAGGCGCTGGCTTCCAGCCCTGGCTCCATGCCCTCCGGCATGTCCCATGCCACGTTAGCCATGAGGGCGATGTCCTGTATCGTCTTGTGCTGGTCGGGTGATCCCCGCACAAAGAACCTGCCATCCTCGTACTCGATGTCCTCAGTGGCGGCCTCCAGCAGGTGCGCCGCGAGAGCCTTGGACTTCTCCTTGATTTTGCGGGTCGCCAGCGTCACCGCGGCGCCCGACACCGCCGTGGTGCGGCTTCCGTAGGTGCCCCATCCCATGGGCGTAATGTCGGTGTCGCCGTGAATGACTTCTACGTCGTCCACGTCCACGCCGACTTCTTCCGCAACAATTTGCGCGAAGGTTGTCTCTTCTCCCTGCCCGTGGGGCGAGGACCCCACCATCACGTTGACCTTGCCCGTGGGGTGGAAGCGAACGATGGCGCTCTCCCAGAGACCGCCCTGGAATCCGACGGCTCCCGCAACCTGGGAAGGCCCCAGGCCGCATATCTCCACGTAGGTGCAGACTCCGATGCCCATCAAGCGGCCTTCCGCCCGCCCCCGCTCCTGCTCCGAGCGGAGGGATGCATAGTCGGCGGCTCCCAGGCATGAGTCCAGCGTGGCTCCGTAGTCCCCGCTGTCGTAGGTGATGCCTGTGGCAACGTCGTGGCCGTTCTCGAACTTGGGTATGAGATTCTTACGGCGGAATTCCACCGGGTCCATCCCCAGCTTCGCCGCCGTCAGGTCCGCTAAACGCTCGATGAGCATCGTAGCTTCTGGTCGCCCGGCGCCCCGGTATGCGTCCACTGGCGTCCCGTTGTTGAACACGCCGTAGACGGTCCCTCCGATGTTGGGGATGTCGTAGGCCCCGGAGTACATCAGCCCATGGAGAATTGTCGGCACTCCCGGGCTTGCTGTGGAGAGGTAACCTCCCAGACCAGCGTACACAGTCGTGCGCAGACCTGTTATCTTGCCGTCGGAGGTGGCGGCCATTTCGACTTCCTCGATGTGGTCGCGGCCCTGTGTCGTAATCTGGTAGTTCTCGCTGCGGGTCTCCGTCCACTTCACCGGAACTCCCAGACGCATCGAGCAGAACGCAGTGATGGCCTCGTCGGCGTAGAAGGGAATCTTGCTCCCGAAACCGCCCCCCACCTCCGGCGCAATCACCCGCACCTTGTGCTCAGGGACTCCGGTTACGACAGAAGTCAGGAACCGGGCAATGTGGGGGTTCTGCGACGTGTTCCAGAGCGTCAGTTCTCCAGTCGGGGCTATCCACTGGGCGATAGCCGAGCGCGGCTCCATCGGGTTGGCTATCAACCTCTGTAGGGTGATGGTGTCGCTCACCGTCACATCGGCTTCGGCGAAGGCCGTGTCCGTGTCCCCTCCGGCCACCGCCCATGTGAAAGCCAGGTTGTTGGGCACGTCGTCGTGCAGTTGAGGAGCGCCGTCCTGAGCGGCCTCTTTGGGGTTGATGACCACTCCCAGCGGCTCGTAGTCCACGAAAATGTGCTCCAGGGCGTCCTCTGCCTGGTACCGGCTCTCCGCCACCACCACAGCAACTGCGTCGCCCACGTAGCGCACCCTGTCCTTGGCGATGACCGGATGGGGCGGAGTCTTCAGGTCCGAATTGGGAATGAGCCAGGCACAGGGGAGGTCGTTCAAGACCCCTGCTGTGTCCTCCCCGGTGTAAACGGCAATGACCCCCGGCTGGGTCGCGGCCCCGCTGGCGTCAATGGAATTAATCGTAGCGTGGGCGTAGGGGCTGCGAAGGATGGCGGCGTGCACCATCCCCGGCAACTTGATGTCATCGGTGTAGGACGCCCGCCCGGTGATGAGCCTTGGGTCTTCCCGGCGGCGTATGCCTGAACTGAATACTCGCGTAGTCATAGCCTAACCGCCTCCCATAGCACTGGCGGCCTCTTCGACGGCCAGCACGATATTCTGGTAGCCGGTGCAACGGCAGATGTTCCCCTCGAGCCCGTGCCGTATCTCCTCACGAGTCGGAGAGGGGTTCCTGCGCAGCAACTCCTCGGCGGCGATAATCATCCCCGGCGTGCAGAACCCGCATTGCAAACCATGCTTGTTCCAGAACGCCTCCTGCAATGGGTGGAGGTCAACTCCGTCGGAAAGCCCCTCGATGGTCTTGACCTGTGAGCCGGACGCCTGAACGGTGAGCACTGTGCACGACTTGGCTATTTGGCCGTCCAATTCCACCGTGCACGTGCCGCACTGGCTCGTGTCGCACCCCACTTTCGTGCCCGTCAGACCCGCGTCTTCGCGTATGAAGTGGACGAGCAACTGACGCGGCTCGACCTCCCCGCTGACGGCCCTTCCGTTGATGGTGATTTCCACCGGAACTCTCACAATGCACCTCCTCCCTAGACTGCATCGCTTGAGATTCGCGTGCGTATGCGCCTCAAGGGAAGGTTAGCAGATACCTTCTGTTTGTCAATGCTAAAAGGGGTTGTTGGCTGCCTCGCATATACCCCAGTCCTCTGCTATAGTCGATCTATGAAACTGAGCGGGAACTACCGCTTCGACACACCCCAGGAACGCCTGTGGGACGCCCTCATGGACCCGGGTGTAGTGAGCCAGTGCGTCCCTGGAGTCCATTCCTTCAAGTCCATTGGGCCCGACCATTACGAAATCGAGATAGCCCTCAAGGTCGGTGTAGTCTTGGACACGTACAAAGGATATCTCCAACTTGCCGACAAGGAGGCGCCCGTCTCCTATCGCATGATTGTCCAAGGCTCCGGCCCACGGACGAATATGAAGGGCGAAGGGTCTATTACATTGGAGCCGTTGGAGGATGGAGCGACCACGCTCATTTTCGACGGCGACGTTCAGGTGACGGGCGTGCTTGCCAGGGTCGGCCAGCGGCTCATGACCACGGTGGCAAGGGGACGGATAAACCGCTTTTTCGAATGTCTCAGCTCAAAGACGGCGTAAGAGGACACTCCCAAATGCCCCCTGCCCTCTGGAGATGTTTCCACAACCGGGATTCTATAAGAATCGACCGGCTCTAATCTTCTCCTACAGTGGGTTGCGTTCGTAGGGGCAACCCTCGTGGTTGCCCTGTTCCCAAGACCCGACAACGCTCAAGGGCGACCACAAGGGTCGCCCCTACAGGCTGGGTAAAGGTCTATGCCGAGGGAGGACAGAGGGAATGGCGATGCGGTGTGATGGAGTGGGATTGGTGGAGACGGGGGAGAGTCGAACTCCCCGTCCAGAAGAGGCGCCAACAGAATGTGCTACAGGCTTATCCGGTGATTTGGTTTCGCGCCCTCCGGCTTCCACCGGCTAAATTCGGTGGGCGCCAGCCGATTTTCTTAGGCTCCACTCATCGGCGTCGGTAGGAGCAGCGCCCCGGATTTATTGCGCCCGCTCCCTAACTCCGGGGGCTATAGGGGCGGACGAGCTGACTATCTCTAGGCAGCTAGGGCGAGTTCACGATCGCCAGTTACTTTTTTGCCGCCTTATTAACGAGGTTGCGACGGCGCCTCGGCCTGCGATTCTCCAGAGCTTTCCCCTGTCGAACCCGCGCGTCCCCACGTGAGACTTATCTATTATCCCACATCTGGTCTGGCATTGCCATAACAACGGTGGCCTTTGGATGAGGTCATAAGACCAAACACCCGTGTGGCAGGGCTCCCTTCAACTTGCGGCTCCAAGGGCCATGCTGTAGACTTTGGGAATGAGCCCCGTGGATGATGCAATGGACAAAGAGTCCCCGGTGGAAACCCAAGCTCCGGTGCGGCTGGACGAGGTCCAGGCCCTGCTCAAAGATGCAGTCCAGGGAGAGTCCGGGCTTGAGATGCTTAAGGGTTTCAAACTGAACTTCTCCGGCACAGCCGACTTCCACAAGGTGTTCTTCTCCGCCAAGTGCTACTGCGGCACGGCGGCCCTGCTCAGCATAGAGGTCTCCAAAGACAAGACCCTGGAGGAAGTGGAAGAGAGCCTGCCGTCGCTCACGGACCACCTGAACCGAAAGCTGCGCCAATTCCGGTCCATGAGCTGCGAAATGCACACGAACATGAGGATGGGAGGCCAGCCGGGACCTGCCGCGAACACGCCGACGGGAGCCACAGGCTAGGCAAGGATAAGAAGATGGTCCAGCAAGACGGACAATCAGAGCAAGAGAAATTGGACAAGGCATTCGAGGGCGCAAAGCAGTTCTCCGAAAAGTACGTGGAGAGCAGCCCCTACGTCTTCTTCCCCGAGCCGGAAGTGGTGGAAGAGGTGCAGAAGGGGCTCGCCCTGAACCAGGTCAACCACGGGTTCAGATATTGCCCTTGAATGCCCCTCAGCGGCGATCCCGTTGAGGATCGCAAGAAGATATGCCCCTGCGACCGGCACCATGACGACATCGCAAGGGATGGGTTCTGTATTTGAATGTTCTTCGTGAGCGAAGAGTTTCTTCGCAAGTATGAATCAGGCGAGGAGTTCGTACAGACGATTGACGAGGTGATTGAACCCGGCCAGGGACTGTTCGACGGCGAATACGAGTCCAAGGCCGACTGGAAGGCCAAGCAACGAGCAAAGGATAACGAGTAGCGCACACAGGAAAGGGGAATTGTGCCTGATATAACGGTCTACACGTCCAATGGTTGAGGCCCTTGCCACATGGTGAAAGTGTACCTTTCACGAAAGGGCATACCCTTTACCGAGAAGAACGTTTCAATCGACACGGACGCCCGGACCACGCTTCTGGACATGGGCCACCGCTCCACGCCTGTGACTACCATCGGAGCCCAGAAGGTGGTTGGATACAGCCCTCCCAAGCTGGATGCGGCGCTGGCAGCGGAAGGCGTCGCCTAAACCCTTCATCTGGACAGATCCGGCGCCCGCTGTCGCAGGACTCATGAGCAAATGTGATGGAAGCCCGTAGGCCAAACAGGAGCTGCGGGCTTCTTTCTATGCCAACTCCTAAGGACTGACGACCGGCTCTTCGGTGTCCAAGAGACCCGCCACTTCAGTTGACTGTGGAGGGCCTGAACGGAACTCACCCCCTACGCTGTTCACGATGGTCAGGACAGCCTCCCGTTGGGAGTTGGCTGGCTGGTAGCTTGCCACCGACTCTCTAACCACCTGAGCGACGGTCTTACCTGTTTCTTGACACAACGCCTCTAGGTGTTTCATCTCGTCAACAGAAAACCTCACAGAGAGAACAACGGACCCCTTTGCGGCGCCACGGAACTTTTCCGTAACGTTCTTGCCTAGTTTGTATTCATCATCGAGTCTCGCCATAATATCTCTCCCTGTGGTGCGAGTTGGCTTCAAACGCAGTGACCACTCTCCAGAAGCCCTAGCATCCCGTAGGTTCTAGAGCAAGCGGTTCGTCTAAGTCTATGCTACCGGTACCCCTTGACCGCCAAGGACTTTACCATTAGCATGGATGTATACATTGTATACAATATCCTCACACTAACACGCGGAGTCCTAGAATGACAAGCGGACTGGACAAGCCTGAAGTTGACTTCCTGGTATTGGCCGACCACGCCGAGGTCGTCGGGGGGAAGCTGTACATGATGGGAGGCGGATGGGACGTCCGGCGGATCGAGGACTTCAGCAAACCCTTCACTATGAACATCGCCGTCGGGGTCCTTACGCCCTGGTCGCTGGCGAACAAAGAGAACAAGTTCCAATTAATCATCGAGGATGAGGACGGGAAGAAGCTGGGTCCTACGGTGGACGGAAGCTTTACGGTGGGCAGGCCCTCCAATGCTATAGAAGGCCAGACGTTCAGGACCATGGTCACCGTCGGAGTGCCGGTGACCCTGCCAAAACCCGGCATGTACCGGGTGGTTGTCTCCATCAGAAGCCCTGCGGCGTACGAAGACGTCGTCAGGTCAACCACCTTTGTTGCCGCCGAAAGAAAAGCGGGAGCTTAAGTACCTCACACCGTCCCAGCTCCATAAGCATCTCACTGGCCCGGTCTCCATGTCCGCGGAATCACAAAGAGTCCCCATTCTACGCCGTGAGCCGGTCAATTCCCTTATGCTAAACTGGTCTGAGCAAATCTAACCCCGGAGAGAAAGTTTGGAGAACATCCTGGTTACAGGCGGCGCCGGGTTCCTGGGAAGCGGGCTGGTGCGCCGGTTGGTTGAAATGGGCTACAAGCCCAGGGCGCTGGACCGCCAGGAGCTTGTCATGCCCGACCTGGAGGGGCGCTTCGAGTTCGTCCAGGGCGACGTGCGCGACGCCGAGCTCGTAGACCGGGCCGTCAAGGGCGTCGACACCGTCTTTCACCTGGCCGCCGCAGTCCTTCCCATCCGGGGCAAGAAGAACTACGTCTCCATCAACCACGGCGGAGTCCGAAACGTCCTGCAGGCTTCGCTGGACAACGGCGTGGAGCAGGTGGTCCATATATCCACCAGCGCCATCTTCGGAGTCCCAAAGGAGCTGCCCGTCACCGAAGAGTCACCAATGCAGCCAATGGGCTATTACGGCAACGCCAAGTACCAGGGCGAGCAAGAAGTCCGGCGGTTCCGAGACAAGGGCCTGAAGGTGGCCGTTTTGAGGCCCAGGACCATCATCGGCGTCGAGCGCCTGGGCATCTTCCACATACTCTTCGACTGGATAAAGAATGGAAAGGGCATTCCCATCATCGGACCGGGCCACAACCTGTTCCAGTTCATAAGCTCCAGGGACGTAAACGACGCCTCGATACTCGCCGCCCAGAAGGGCGCCAACGACGACTTCAACATTGGGGCCGAGGAATTCTCCACCGTGCGAGCCGACCTGGAAGCTCTGTGCGCCCATGCAGGCAGCGGAGCGCGGGTGGTGTCGATTCCCGCCCCTCTGGTCAAGTCCAGTCTCCAATTGCTGGACCTGATGCGGCTCTCGCCCCTGATGGACTGGCAATACAAGGTCGCAGACAAACCCTTTTATTTCGACATCTCCAAGGCCAAGGAAGAGCTGGGCTGGCAGCCTCAGGACAGCAACGTGAGTATGTTCGCCGACTCTTACGACTGGTACATCAACAACTACGAGGACCGGGCCGAAGCATACGGCTCGACCCACAAGCAGGCAGTCAAGCAACGGGCGCTCCGCCTGGTGCGGAGCCTCTTCTAGAGTCCGGTGTACGTCAAAGGCGATTTCCACACCCATACACGCCACTCCGGTGACTGTGACACTCCAACCGAGACCGTCATAAGACGCTGCGCGGCTGCCGGCCTGAAGTGGGTGGCTATAACCGACCACAACTCCATCACCGGCGCTCTAGAAGCCCGTGAGATAGCGTCTAGAATATGCCCCGACCTCCAGATTATCGTCGGTGAAGAGGTGAAGTCCTCCTTAGGGGACATCATCGGCCTCTTCCTGGAGGAAGAAATACCCAAGGGACTCTCGCCCCTGGACACTGTGAAGCGAATCAAGGACCAGGGGGGGCTGGTCTCCATACCCCACCCCTTCGACCGAATCAGGAGAGGCCCTCTTCCTAAATGGGCCTTGGAGGAAGTGGGGCCACACGCCAATTTCGTGGAAGTCCTGAACGCTCGGACCATCCTGCCGGGCGATTTGGCCCGCTGCCGGGATCTGGCGGAGTGGGCCTCTTTGGCGCCCCTTGGTGTCAGCGACTCCCATACGCCCGGAGAATTCGGTTCCGCCTACACGGAGATCGAGGACTTTGATGGATCACCTGCTTCTCTCATAGAGGCTGTGAGAGCAGGCCGGGTCGCTGGGCGCAGGTCCAGTCCCCTGGTCCACACCACCACCGCTTACGTAAAGCTGAAGAAACGCTTCTTCTAGGAATCTGGTCTCGACGTCCCAGGCATGCGCACCCAGATCCGACACCGCCGAGTTTGCCTTGATATGACACTGCCCATAGGGTATTCTTCTGGCAATATCCCCTCTGGAGAATCTGCATGAAATACGACTACGTGATAGTGGGCGCCGGCTCAGCCGGTTCTGTACTTGCTTCCAGGCTCACCGAAGACCCTGACAAGTCTGTAGTCCTGCTGGAAGCCGGCCCCGACTACGCGGACTTTGAGCATCTTCCTGAAGACGTGAAAATCGGATACAACCAGCTGGCATCCGCAGTGGACGCTCCCCACAACTGGTCTTTCGAAGGGAAGCCCATAAGCACCCTGGACCGCACCATGCCGGTGCCCAGGGGCAAGGTCACCGGCGGCTCCAGCGCTATAAACGGCACCGTCTTCCTCCGGGGCGTGCCAGAGGACTATGACGGCTGGGCCGCCCAGGGCAACCCCGAATGGTCCTTTGTGAACCTGCTCCCCTACTTCCGCAAGCTGGAGACTGACACCGACATCAAAGACGACTTCCACGGATCGGACGGCCCCATGCCGGTGCTCAGAGCCAAGAACGAGGACTGGCTGCCGACCCAAAAGGCCTTCACCGAGGCGTGCGTCGCCAACGGGTACAGGCAGGACCCGGACTTGAACCACCCGGAATCAGGGGGAGTCGGGGCCATTCCCATGAACAATAGGTCAGGAGTGCGGATGAGCACGGCTCTGACCTATCTAGCCTCGGTCAGGCACCGAATGAACCTGACCATCCGCCCCAACGTCGTGGTCAACCGGGTCATCTTCGAAGGCAAACGGGCGGTGGGCGTCGAGGTGGAAAGCGGCGGTGAGACCTTCATCGTAGAAGGCGAGGAAATCCTTCTTTGCGCCGGAGCCGTAAAGTCGCCCCATCTGCTGATGCTTTCGGGTGTGGGACCCTCCGATCAGCTTACAAACGCTGGGGTAGAGGTCGTTCACGAGCTCCCTGGAATCGGGCAGAACCTCAGAGACCATCCCCTGGTCCCGGTGAGGCTGCGAGTAAAGGACGGCGTAGAGCTGGACCCATACGCTCCCCGTATACAAACGGCCCTCAGGTACACAGCCGAAGGCTCCGACTTGCGAAACGACATGCAGATTCTGCCTTCTTCCTTCTCCTTCCCACTGGGAGGAGACCCTCTGGAAGGAGAGGGAGTGCGACTGTCCTGCGTATTGGAACTGGCTCGAGGCCAGGGTGAGCTGAGGCTGACCTCCAGCGACCCCGACGTCCAACCCTTCCTGGACTACCGTTACTTCGACGACCCGTCCGACATCCAACGGATGCGGGAGGCTGTTCGCTTGTGCTTCCAGCTTCTGGAGCATCCCTCCTATCAGGCGATGATCGACGGTCCAATCACCCCCACCGAGGCTGACCTTGAAACCGACGCCAGTCTGGACGATTGGCTGCGCCACAATGTCAGCACGGCCCAGCATATTTCCGGCACCTGCAAGATGGGGCCGTCGTCAGACCCTCTAACCGTCGTTGACCAGCATTGCCGTGTCCACGGCCTGGAAGGAATCCGAGTGGTGGACGCCTCCATCATGCCCGACTGCATCAGGGCCAACACCAACCTGACGACCATAATGATTGGAGAGCGGGCGGCAGACTGGATTAAGGAAGAGTCCCAACCGTAGAGAGTGTCAAGCTGACAATCTGCTTTCGGCAAGTCAGCCGGACGTCGGTCAGCGACGCCTCTTGTACTCCTGGGGGTGCAAACTCTGCGGCGCAGGCACGAGCAATCAGAGCTAGACCCCCGTAGAGAAAACTCCTCAGGATTAGGGTCGTAACTGAGATGGAATCAGGAAGCTACCAGGAACGCCTGGAACGGCTGAGGCAGGAGCTTCAAAGGCCCGCTGAGGACGTGGACCTGGCCCGGGCGGCGTTGGTAATCGCGTCTGTCGAATACGAAGACCTGGACATAGATTACTACCTCTGGGAACTGGACTCCCTCGCGGACGGAACTCCCGACACCGCACTGTCCGGACCTCTGAAAGACCGCGTGGAGGCCCTGAGCGAGCATATGTTTGGGGACTTGGGGTTCCGAGGAGACAGCCAGGACTATTACAACCCGCTCAACAGCTATCTGAACATGGTCCTGGAGAGGAAACTAGGCATTCCAATCACTCTGTCGCTGGTGTACATGGAAACAGCCAGCCGCCTTGGGATGCCCTTCGAGGCCATTGGCCTGCCGGGCCATTTGGTGGTCCGCACGGGCCCGCCCGAGGACCAGTTGTTCGTAGACCCTTTCAATAGCGGCCGGACCATGGACAGGGCAGGCTGCCAGGATCTGGTGGACACGTTGTTTCAGGGCAGGGTCCATCTCACCGAGGAGAACTTCGCATCTTACACCAAGGCCGAGTTCCTGGTCAGGATGTTGGCCAACTTGAAGCACAACTATTTCCGGGAGGGAGATTATCCTAAGGCCGTCAGGTACGCTGACCTGACTGAGGTCATCGACCCGTCGCTTTTCAGTAATTTCCACGACCGTGCCATGTACAGGTACACTATGAAGCAGTACAGGCTTGCCATCACCGACCTGGAGAAATGCTTACCGCTTCTTCCCGAAGGCCCGGACCGCGAACGGACCCAAAAGGAGATTGAGTCCATCTGGCGGACTTTGGCCACGCTCAACTAACAGGCGCACCGCCTCCCCCTTTAGGGGAAGTCTTTCCGACCAGGGATATCGGCAAACATAAGGAGGACAAAGTGAAATTCGGTCTGACGATTCCATATTTCATAGGAACGCCGACGGACGTGCCGGCGATAGCCAAACGGGCCGAGGAGCTAGGGTTTGAATCGGTCTGGATTTCGGAGCATCCCGTCATTCCCACTGTCACGACCACTCCCCACCCCGGCAGGGACGACGGCTCTTTCGACGAAAGCCTCTACCACATGCTGGACCCCTTCGTGACACTGGCAATGGCCGCGGCCGCAACCAAGGACATTAGGCTGGGCACAGGGATTTGTCTGGTCACAGAAAGGAACCCGCTGGTGCTGGCCAAGGAGGTGGCCACGCTGGACTTCCTATCGGGAGGCCGCTTCATGCTGGGCATCGGCGCCGGGATATTCGAGGAAGAGGTCCAAATCATGGGCGGCGACTTCCCCCATCGCTGGACCCAGGCCCGCGAGTGCATCGAGGCGCTGAAAGAGCTTTGGACCAAGGACGACGCCGAATACCACGGCAAATACTACGACTTCCCCCAGGTGAAAATGTTCCCCAAGCCAATCCAAAAGCCCCATCCCCCCGTGCTCATAGGCGGAGGAGGAACGAGAGAGGTCAAGACCCCCATCAGGCACTTGAGGCGGGCCGCCACGTGGGGCGATGGATGGATGCCCTACTGGATTTGGCCGGAGCAAATCAAGGAGGCGCGCGCCACACTGGACCGTCTGGCCGAAGAAAACGGGCGCGATCCCAAGTCAGTCGAAATAACCATCTTCGGATGTCCTCCTGAAAGGGACCTGATTAAGAGGTTCGAGGACGTGGGCGTCGTGAGGGTGTGCTCCGGCGTCCATAGTCGAGGAGAACGGGTCGCGTCTCCTGATCTTGTGATTCCCCAAATGGAAAGCCTGGCAAAGGAAATCTTGTACTAGCCGCTCTTTAAGAAACTGAGTTCTCACCACAATTGAAGGGAGAGGCCCAATGACGGAGATACAAGGACACTGCGACAGCAAGTTCGAAAGGGTAAAAGAGGTGTTCGCTCACCACTTCGAGTCTGGTCTGGAGATTGGCGCTTCAGTAGCGGTGTTTCTGGACGGCAAGCCCGTCGTGGACCTGTGGGCGGGCCACGCCGACTCCGGTAGGACCATTCCCTGGGAGCAGGACACGATCGTAATGGTGTGGTCGACCACAAAAGGGATGACGGCTCTAAGCGCCCACAAGCTGGTCGACCAGGGAAAGCTGGACCTGGAGGCTCCCGTAGCCCAATACTGGCCCGAGTTCGCCCAGGAAGACAAGGGTTCAGTTCCTGTCAATCAACTTCTATCCCACAGAGCCGGGTTGCCCGCCATTGCAGCTCCGCTCGCCACTGAGGCTTATTTCGATTGGGACACTATGGCCGGAGCCCTGGCCGCCCAGAAACCCTGGTGGGAACCGGGCAAGGCTCATGGGTACCACGCATTCACCTACGGTTGGTTGGTAGGCGAGCCGATCAGGCGTATCACCGGCAAGAGCCTGGGAAAATACTTCCAGGACGAGATCGCTGGACCACTCGGCGCCGACGTCCACATCGGCCTGGAGGCGAGGCATGACGCCCGCACTGCCGAGACCATTCAGCCCATCCTCTCCCCAGACGACCCGCCCAGCCCTCTGGCCGCGTTCCTGTCAGACCCCGAGTCCATGCAGGCCAAGGTCATGACCAATCCGCCGCGCAACGCCGGCGTTACCGAAAACTCCCGGGAGTGGCGCGCTGCTGAGATTCCGGCGGCGAACGGACACACAAACGCCCGCGCCCTGGCCCGGGTTTACAGTGCGCTGTCCAGGGGCGGAGAACTGGACGGAGTCCGAATACTGGACCCCTCTACCATAGATGCGGCAATAGTCGAGCAGGCCAATGGCCCGGACGCCGTCCTGGGCGCCCAGAGCAGGTTCGCCCTGGGATTCGGGTTGGACAGCGAGCAGTGGACCTACAGGCCAGGCCGCGTTTTCGGCCACACTGGGGCCGGTGGTTCCGTGGGCATGGCGGACCTGGACAACAGGCTCAGCTTCAGTTACACAATGAATCAGATGAAAAACGAGGCGGGCAGGGACAAGTGTTACGTCAGGCTGATGGACGCTGCTTACGAATGCCTGTAGCCGTTTCGACGAAGGCGTGAGCGTGGGGGGATAAGTGGTCCTGACAGGCTCACCAGCCCACCGCAATCCCGTCCTTTCGCGGCTCTGAGCCTCCACTGAGGACGGAGGTTGCCGGGTTGCGGCGGATGACCTGTCCGCCGCCCATTCCGATGCGGTCCAGTCCCTCTATGACGAAAGCCTGGTGTCCCCGGCGCAGCAGCTCGGAGACCACCGCTGAATCAAGTCCCTCCTCCAGGGCCACACCGTCGCCCGGCTGGACGCTGAACCGCAGGGCATCTAAGGCTGCTTGTGGTTCCAGGCCGAAGTCGACCATGTTGACCATGACCTGCAGGTGGCCTTGGGGTTGTTGGAATCCTCCCATAACGCCGAAGCACAGGTCCAACTCTACTCCCTTGGTGGTCAAGCCCGGCATGATGGTGTGGTAGGGCCTCTTCCCGGGTTCGAGAACATTGGGGTGGCCCGGCTGCAACGAGAAGAGGGAGCCCCTGTTGTGGAGCGCAACCCCCGTGCCAGGCACGACAAGACCCGTTCCAAAACCATGGAACAGGCTGTTTATCAGGGAGCAGGCGTTGCCTTGTCCGTCCACACAGGCCACGTAGACCGTGTCCCCCGACGGATGCCCCGGAAGGGCCTGCGACATCGCCCGATCCTGCCTGATAAGTCCCCGCCGTTGGGCGGCGTAATCTTTGGACAGCATGCCGTCCATGGGAACGGGGGCCATCGCCGGGTCTGCAATATATCTGAATGCGTCGGCGTATGAAAGGCGCATGGCCTCTATAAGGTGGTGGTAGGCGTCCGCCGACTGGAATCCCATATCCGCAAGGTCGTACCCCTCCGCGATGTTCAGGGCCATCTGGGCCGCTATCCCGTGGGTGTTGGGGCGGCATTCCCACAAGGTGACGCCACGGTAATCTGTAGACAACGGCTCTTCCCACGTAGAGTAATGAGCCGCCATGTCCTCAGTGGTCAGCCATCCGCCCTTCTCCTGGACATATGCCGCAGTTTTCTCCGCCAATGGGCCTTTGTAGAATGCTTCAGGGCCGCCCTCGGCTATGGTCTTCAAGGTCCCGGCCAGTTGAGGCAGCCGGACCGTCTCCCCAGGCGCTGGGGCATGGCCGTTCACGGTCAACTCGACACCCGAGGGATATTGCTGGAGCTTGGACATGTTGCCCGACCAAAGAGTGGAGATGGTCTCGGCAGTGGGATAGCCCTCTTCAGCGTAGCTTATGGCGGGTCTGAGGACTTCCGCCAAGCCCATGTTGCCGTAGCCGGACAGGAGAGCGTGCCAGCCGTCCACTGTGCCGGGCACGGTGATAGAGAAGGGGCTTTCGGAGCCTATGGACCCAATCCCCTGCTGACGCAACTGGTCAAGGGAAGCGGCAGCCGGCGCCCTTCCGCTGGCGTTAAAGGCCCGCACCTGCTTTTCCCTGTCCATCCAGACCAGAGCGAAGAGGTCGCCTCCTACGCCGGTGGAGAAAGGCTCAACGACCGCCAGGGCCGCCGCCGCCGCCACTGCGCCGTCGACGGCGTTGCCGCCGTCCATGAGAATGCGCAGACCGGCCATGGCTGCCTGAGGCTCGCTGGTGGCCACCATGCCGTTAAGGGCATGCGCTGTAGTTCGGCGTGACGAGAAATACATCGGTCATCCCCCTGTCTGAGCAGTTCAGTCTAAGAGAGTCTTCAGGATCGGTATCTCATCCCGTTTATCCCCCAGTTCCTCGGGATAAATCCCCAATGGCCGGGGATGGGACGGCGTGCATCGAATTACTTCCTGTGGAATCACCACATAGTCCAACGAGAGGTCGTGGCGAGTCATGGGGATAGGCGCGTCCACCAATTGAATGGGATGTACGGTGGTGGCCACGGGCGTGTCGTGGGAAATCAGCCCCAGAGAAAGGGCCAAGGCGTATTCCAGGTCCGAGTACCCGCCTCCCTTACCGAGCCTGGAACCGTCGGGACGGGCGGCGACAGCCCCGCATACGATGAGGTCTATCCTGGCCATGTCCCTGGGATGCACCGGGCGCCCCAGCTTGAAAGCCCCCTTAATGGAGCTCGCAAAGGAGATGTCCTCAATCCGGGCAGGGTCCAGCTCCAGGAAACATTCCTCGCTGGTCAGGCGCGGAACGGGCATGTAGAGCACTTTGCCCTCTTCCAGGGCCCGCTTGCGGACGGGTCGCTGGGGCATGTCGGGGTTGCACTTGAGCGTTCGGGCCTTCTGCCATACATCCAGTCCTGCCAGCGTTCCCGCTGCCGCGGGAGCGCCTACGAAGTTGGGAATACGCCCACGGGCGCAGGGAAAAGCCGAGGCTCTCTCCGCTGTGAGCCGTTCCCACACCTGGTTTCGTATCTCCTGCTTGGCGTCCACGGGCCGCATTCTACTTCACCCACAGCCCGGCGCCCAGCCGTACAAGGAAGACGCCTTCAAGATAACGGGCGCCCGATTGAACTCGGACGCCCGAATGAACGTTGCACTAAGAATTAAGGACGGTCAGGCCCGCTGCTTATACCAGAGACCGTCCACCTTGTCCCGAAAGAGAGTTATCGCAGGGCCTTCTTCCAGAAGAGCCTGGAAGTACCTGCGGGATATGGGCCTGGGCCGCCACCATTCGTCCTCCACCTCCCACACATCCTCGATGGAGGCCACTTTCCGCCTCCTGGGACCCAGGCCCACCGCTACGGGAGCACCCTCATCATCCTCTTCCACCTCCACCCTGTCCGGCAGATTCAGGGCTCGAATCTGACCAGTGCGCTTCTTCGTTCTGGAATTCTTGACCACGGCTCCAACTCCATTACCTTGTAGATGGGAGGCTGGCGCCTCAGCCGCATCTCCAGGTGCTGCATCATCTCACGGAGCTGCTCCTGCTTCCTGATGCCTGCAAACATACTGGCTTGCGTTCCAGACTCTCCGGTCACCCCAGAGAGGGTCAGCCTCATGTCCTCCAGAGGCCCCGGTATGTCGGACGCCTCCAGCCCCGACTTGAGGACCGCAAGGGCCCTGCCCCGGTTGTTGACGGGACTCTTGAACGTAAAGTTTCTCGTCCAGGTGGGTTTACGGAGCACCTTGGATTCCATCGTGACGCCTCGCACATACCTGCCTCGCACCGCTGGATGGGCCAGGGTCCTGCCCAACAGCATGTCCACCACGGGGACGATGGTGCGCAGAGTGACCGTCGGCGACGGGAAGGCCGCGTACTCGCTGACCTCCTCCTCCTGGCCCACGGGCGTCAGCCATCTGGAGTCGATTCCGTTGGAGAGCTCCCACGCTGTCTTGCCCTCGAGGCCAAACTGGGCTTGGAGAGACCCCACGGACAGCGCCGCCACCTGGCCCATGGTCAGGAGACCAAAGCGTCGGAGCCTGGACTTGCTTTCCCAGCTCATGGGAAGAAAGTCCACCGGCAGGTCCTTCAGGAATTCTGCTGCGTCTTCAGGCGCTTTTGTGGCCCCGCCTGCCCGGCTCATCACCGCCGCCACGTAAGCCGTGAACTTGGTCTCAGCCAGGCCAATCCGGGGGTGCAGCTCTTCGGGGGCCGCTCTCAGCAGGGCTGATATGATTCCGGCCTCATCGCCGTAAACGGTCTCCAGGCCCTGGATGTCCACATAGGCGCAGTCAGGATCGGCCCTTTCCACCAGGGGGCTTCTTTGAAGCAGCCCCGCCACCACGCCGTCAAAGACGTCCCGGTAATGCGCCTCGTCCGCCTCTACGAGGGCGGCGCCTTCACAGCGGGACAGGGCTTCAGACAGAGGCATCCCTGCAATGACTCCCACCGCTTCCGGCGATCTGTCCAACACCACAGGCCCTTTCTCGGAGCGGGCAGTCACTATGACCGGCTTGCGGCGCAGGTCGGGGCGCCGCCTCAGCTCTTCTTTGACAGGCAAATGGGTTATGATCATGCAGGCTATGTTAGCTCTGCCGCCGGGAGTTCCAGTGCGGGTCACTGTTGACTCTAAGGCCATTCGTCTCATCCATACTGCTCCAGATATGGCATGATTTGAGCGTATCGCACAAATGTTCTATTGTCAACGGCTGGATGTCATCCACGTTGTCCCGGGATCTAAATTAGGTTGACTTGACGCTTACGTTATGTATACTCTTGGGTCATGCCGCTCAGCCAAGCAGTCTCTGGGACCCTCCCACAGACCCTGAGGCCAATGTTGGCCCGTCTTGCCAATAGCCCTTTCGACTCTTCCGATCATCTCTTTGAGCTCAAGTGGGACGGCATCCGGGCGCTGGCCCTGGTCGATAACGGCGCCTTGAAACTGCTGGACCGCAACTCCCGCGACATTACTCAACAATTTCCCGAACTTTCCAAGCTCCCCCGCCAAATCAAAGGGGACGGAGTAATCCTGGACGGCGAACTGGTGTGCCTAGATGACCGTGGACGGCCCAGCTATCTGAGCATCGAGCGCAGGTTGGGACTGCCAACGGGCAGGGGAAGGCGCAGCAACCCGGTCCATTTCATTGCCTTTGACCTGCTTTACGCTGACTTTCGACCTGTAATGGGCCTGCCGCTAATTAGGCGCAAAGACCTTTTGAACGACTTGCTGGAGCCCAATGAGATCGCCCAGCAGTCCGACTACATCGAAAACGACGGCAACTCCTTCTTCCACGCCACCTGTGAGCTTGGCCTGGAGGGCGTTCTGGCCAAGGAGAAGTCCAGCCTGTACCTTCCGGGAAGGCGCAGCCGAGATTGGCTCAAGGTGAAACGTGTGCGAGAGTCGGAGTTCGTCATCGGGGGGTATACCTTCGGCGGCGTGGCGTTTGCAAGCGGCGCCCCTAAAGAACAGTCCTTCGTCTCGCTCCTTCTGGGCCTCTACGATGAGGACGGCGGTTTCCGTTACGTCGGTCAGGTTATGGAGGGCGTCACCAGGCAGGCCGCCAAAGAGCTTTCATCAACTTTGCAGTCATCTCACATAGAGGACTGTCCCTTCCGGTTTGAGCCTGCAGTCCCCAGGTTCATCTTCTGGTGCCGACCAGAACAGGTCTGCCAGGTGGAGTACGGCGAGTTCACCGAAGACGGAATCCTGGGCTACCCCGTATTCAAGGCCCTGCGGGAAGACAAACTGGCCGGTGAATGCACCGTCGCCGACGCCCCAGGGTGGCCCAGATCCCTTCCCGCCATCTCCTGAAACCCGCCTCACCAAGGCGTCCCAACGCGTCTGGCGGTCCTGACCCTATGCTATACTTGAATGCTTGGCAGGGCTGTGTCCTCGCCTAAAATTCCTGAAGAAACGCCGGACCAAGACATGCCTGAAATACACAGTCACGCCCACACGGAAGAGGAATTGGGCGACCTCAGATACCGCATGCGCCACTCGGCCGCTCACGTCATGGCCGACGCCGTTCTGGAACTGTTCCCCGAGGCCAAGGTGGGCATAGGCCCCCCTACAGACGACGGGTTCTACTACGACTTTCAGGTGGACCGTCCCTTCACTCCCGAGGACCTGGAGCACATCGAGGCTGTCATGCGGAAACGCATCGAAGCGGACTATCCCTTCTTGCGCCAAGTCCTGAGCCGTGAGGAAGCCAGGGACGCCTCTTCCGACCAACCCTTCAAGCTGGAACTCATTGACGATATACCTGCAGGCGAGGATCTGTCCGTGTACCGCCACGGCAGCTTCACCGATCTTTGTCAGGGCCCCCACGTGGAGTCCACCGGAAAGATATCAGCCTTCAAGCTTCTCTCGGTGGCCGGAGCATACTGGCGGGGCGACGAACGCCGCCCCATGCTGCAGCGCATATACGGGACGTCCTGGGAGTCACAGGAGGCGCTGGACAGCTATCTCACGATGCTGGAGGAGGCGGAACGGCGTGACCACCGTCGCCTGGGTCGGGAGTTGGACCTCTTTCTCTTTGACCCCATAGCGCCGGCCAGCCCCTTCTTCCTGCCCAAAGGGGCTATTGTATACACCCAACTGGTCGACTACGTCCGCGGGCTCTACCGGCGTTACGGCTACCAGGAAGTCATCACCCCGGAGATATTCTCAACCGACCTGTGGAAGCGTTCAGGACACTATGACCATTACCTGGAGAACATGTTCCTCATCCAAACCGGAGAGCGGGAATTCGGCGTCAAGCCCATGAATTGCCCCGCTCACGCGCTCATGTACTCCACCCAGTTGCACTCCTACCGCGACCTGCCGTTGCGTCTGGCTGACTTTGGACGATTGCACCGTTTTGAGTTGTCCGGCGCCACCCACGGGCTCACCCGCGTACGCACCTTCTCCCAAGACGACGCCCACATCTTCTGCACGCCGGACCAGATTCTGCCGGAGGTGCAGGCATTCATTGCGATGCTCATGGAGTCGTACCGCACCTTCGGGTTTGCCGAGCCCAAGGTGGTGATGTCATTGAGGCCCGAGAAGCGCGTGGGGTCCGATGAGATGTGGAACCGGGCAGAAGATGCCCTGGAGGACGTGCTGCGCCAGAGCGGTCTCGACTTCGAGCCGAAGCCCGGCGAAGGCGCCTTCTACGGCCCCAAGATAGACTTCTTCGTTCCCGACGCCATCGGCCGAGACTGGCAGCTGGGCACCATCCAACTGGACTTCTCCCTGCCGGAGCGGTTCGACCTTGAGTATGTCGCCGAGGACGGCTCCCAGCAGAGGCCGGTAGTGTTGCACCGCGCAATGCTCGGCTCGATAGATCGCTTTCTGGGCGTGCTCATAGAGCACTACAGCGGCGCTTTCCCGCTGTGGCTGGCCCCTGTGCAGGCCGTGGTCATACCCATCGCCGACCGGCACGTCGAGTACGCTAACCTGGTTAAGGAAAGGCTTGACGAAAGAGGGTTCAGGGTCCACGTAGACGCCCGCAGTGAACGCATGAACCTGAAGATTCGCAACGCCCAGACCCAGAAAGTCCCCTACATGCTGGTGGTGGGAGATCGGGAAATAGAGAACGAAGCCGCTTCCGTTCGCTTGAGAAGCGAAGAGAACCTGGGCGCGATGTCCCTGGACGACCTCCTGGCCAGGATGGAGGAAGAGGTCAACCGGAAGAGGGACTTCTAGCTTACCAACCTCTGCGGCATACACCGTTTGACACCAGCCGCCATTCGGCGCCTCAAGTTGACACTAAACTGGCCCGTTTCTACAATTGGGCAATTCCACCAACCCCTAAAACCTTTTCCAGGAGATGCCTCATGATTAGCAAGTTCGACAGCCTATACGCGGGCCACGTTGACATGGACGACATCGGATACGCCGGAACGGCAGTGAACGACCGTTGGTTCTCCAACGACCATCTCCTGACTGTTTTCGACAAGGCTGAAGCCATAGCAAAGGCCCTGGACAGCAACGGCTACCATACCTTCTGGATGGCCGAGCACCACTTCCAGCCGGAAGGGTACGAGTGCATACCCAACCTGCTTATGCTGGCGGTCCATCTGGCCCACGTGACCGACAACATCAAGATCGGGTGCGGCTTCAACATCGCCCCCATGTGGCACCCACTGCGGCTGGCGGAGGACTTCGCCACCGCAGACTACCTGACCGGGGGCAGGGTCACCTTCGGAGTGGGCCGCGGATACCACACCCGAGAGGTGGAGACCTTCAATGCGCCCCTGAGGGACCAACCAGGCAACCGGGACCTCTTCGAGGAGCAGGTGGAAATCATCTTGAAAGCCTTCAACGAGGAGTCCTTCTCCCACCGGGGCAAGTATTACGAGATACCTCCACCGGTCACCCCCTACCGTGGCTACACCCTGGAGAAAATAACCCTGGTGCCCCGACCCAAGACCCTCCCCGTTGAGACGTGGCAGCCCATACAGAGCGCCAGCCAGCGCGCCCTGGACTTCATGGCCAAGCACGGCATTAAGGGCATCATCGGCGGAGGCGTGGCCGAGGGCGGAGCCGTCAGCCACGTGGTGGAATCATGGAGGGACGCCCTAGTGCGCGCTGGACGGACCGACGCCAAGCTGGGCGAGGACCTGGCCATCGGCTACCAGTTCTACATGGACGACTCCAGGGAAAAGGCAATGGAACAGGGCCGCAAGCTCTACCAGGAGAACCTCAAGATGTTCGGTCCGCTGCGCCTGGTCAGAAGCCTAACTGATGAGCAGGTCGAAATCATGGGCGACCCGAAACGCGCTCCCACGGCCGGGCTGCCGGACATAGAGGGCGCCGTCAAGGGAGGCGGATTCCTTGCGGGCACACCAGAAGACCTAGTGGAGGCGCTGAAAACCGTTGAGGCCGCCTACCCAGGTTTAGACACTGTCATGGTGGGACAACCCGTGGGGACCAAGCAGCAGATCATAGTCGAGCAGATGGAGAGGTTCGCAGCCCAGGTCATGCCCAAGTTCACCGGCAGCGTTACCGCCCCGGCAGCCGCCGACTAAACGTCAGTCCCAGAACCACACAATGCAGGCCCCAAGCCCATATCGGAGGGCTTGGGGCCTTTTTAGCGCACCTCTTATTGTGAATATTCAGTATCGTTATTATAATATAGAAGTCTGGCCCTAACGGTTGGGCGATATTCCTGGGAGGAGGCCGAAATGTACGTTCGAATGATTTGGGGAAGGCTCAAGCGCGGCGCCTGGAACGAATACGTCGCCCACTACAACGAAGCCGCCGACCGCATCACCAAAGACGTCCAGGGCTTCAAGGGCCGCCAGCTCCTGCGCAGCACCGAGAACCCGGACGAGGGGATGTCCATAACTGTTTGGGACAATCTCGACGCGCTGCGGGAATACGACAGAAGCCAGCCCAGGACCGAGGCCTCTCGGTCCGTCGACCACCTCCACACGGGCGAGTATTGGGTTAAGATATTCGAGATCGAGTCATCCACTCTGTGACTGGCTCTCTCAGGCCCCACCCTTCTCTGGCGAACTGAACCATGTTCGCGGTGAGCTTGTCGAACCGCCCCCACGGTCCTGTAGGAACCGCGCCACGACTTGGGAGCCTTGGGCAGAAGAACATTTTATGTTATTTTGAACGGTGCAACCCATAGATTGGAGGCAACCCTGCATTGACCACTTCCGACGAACGTTTCCAAAAGGGCAAAGAGGTCCGCTCCCTCTTGGCGGGAGGGGGCGGCCGCTCCTTTGAAGGCTCCGTTCCATCTGCTTACGAACTGGCCCCGGACATGTACAAGATAACCACCGAGTTCCTTTACGGAACGGTGTGGACCCGCGAAGGACTGGACACGAAATACAGGGCCATGATCACCTTGTCGGCCATGACCGCCCAACGGACCGACACTCAGGTTAGGTCCGCCATCAGAGTCTGCCTGGATGTGGGCGTCGCCCCTGACGAGATCGTTGAAATCCTGATGATGGCCTCTTTCAACGCGGGCATTCCCGCCGGACACCGCGGCCTTGCCATCGCCAAAGAGGTCTTCGAGGAGCGCGGAATACAGTACAAAGCCACCGAGGTGTATGACGAAAACGTCCCGTTGGACGAACGGTATCTCCAGGGGTTTCGACGCCACGAAGAACTGATGCCCGACGTTTTCGGATACCATATGTCAGAGCCAACTCCTGAGGAGAGGGAGTTGGACCGGCTAATGACCGAATACTATTGGGGATCAATTTGGACGCGCCCAGGGCTGGACCTCAAGAGCAGGGCGATCTGCACACTGGCCTCTACGGTCGCCCAGGGGCGGTACGACAACGTCATCCGGCGGACTATCGAGGGTTCCATCAGAGTGGGTGTCACAAGGACCGAACTCATGGAAATGTTCATACACCTCTCCCTTTACGTCGGTGTCATGCCAGTCCGGGCGGCCATGAACATCGCCACATCGATTTTCCGGTCGCCAGAGTTCACTGAGGAGAACACCTCCTAGGTTTGAGGGTTGCATGAACTCCAGTGAGTTGACTGGAAGACCCCCTCAGCGAGTATAATCAGAGCAACGGGCACGGAACCGGAGGAGACAATGACAGCAGTCGCAGAAGACGGCACCCTTACCATCGGAATAACCGACAAGGCGTCCAGGATGCTCAAGAACTTCGCGAAGAAACAAGGGATCGAAGACGATTTCTACGTGAAGGTAGGAGTCAAGGGCGGCGGCTGTTCCGGCCTGCTATACACGCTCAGCATCGAGAAGGACCCCGACCCGGAGGTCAAGGTCGTGGACAACAACGGCGTCAGGGTCTTCATCGACAAGAAGAGCTACATCTACATCGCCGGCACTACCCTGGACTTTTCCGACGGGCTGAACGGCAAGGGTTTCGTTTTCGAAAACCCCAATGCGGCTAAAAGCTGCGGCTGCGGCAACTCCTTCGGCGTCTAGCGAAATACACTTCCTGGCCCTTGATAAGACCATCTTAAGTCCGTCATTCCGGCGAAGGCCGGAATCCAGAAGCCTCCATTCCCACACTCCCTCTCCCACTGGGGTGAGGGCAACCAAGCCACCATGACAACCACCACAACCAAGACCCCATTGCACCAAGCCACACTGGACTCAGGCGCCCTGTTCGACCTTGAGTCCGGTTGGGAGCTTCCAGCGTCCTTCGGCGACGTGGAAGCCGAGCGTGAAGCTCTGACCCGAGGCATCGGCCTCCTCGACACATCCCACGTGGGACGCATCAAAGCAGCTGGCCCCGACGTCCTGGACCTGCTCAACCGCATCTCCACCAACGAGGTCGAAAATCTGGCGCCCGGCAGTGGCGCCCACACCGTTCTCACTACAGACAAGGGCCGGATTCTCGACCTGATATGGGTCTATAACTCGGCCGGTGAGTTCCTGATTCTCACCAGCCCCCAGACCTCGCCGCGTGTCATTGAGTGGATTGACAAGTACACCATCATCGAAGACATCGAACTGGAGGACGTGACACATTCCACGGGCATGGCCTCCTTCATAGGCCCCCAACTCCCCGACTTCCTGGCTAATGCGTTCCCAGGCTACGCCATTGAACTAGACTCGATAGTAAGCGTCGTCCTGGGCAGCGCCTCTGTACAGGTTGTTCGTCGCACCCTGGGCCAGCTCCCCCGGGCCGACATCGTGTTCCAAGCCGAGGACGCCGCCGAGGTCTGGAGCAGCTTGTTGTCTCTGGACGCCGTTCCCGTTGGACAGGAAGCCTACCACACCGCCAGAGTTCAGGCCGGAGCGCCTGAGGGTGGAGTGGACATGAGCGAGAGCTACAACCCCCTGGAAACGGGGCTGTGGGGGTCCATCAGCTTTACCAAGGGCTGCTACATAGGGCAGGAAGTCATCGCGCGCCTGGACACCTACCAGAAGGTCCAGAAGAACTTCGTCTCGCTGAGGTTTCCGTCCGGCGCCGAGTGTGGCGTTGGCTCCAAGCTTATGGCCAACGGCCAGCAGGTCGGCCTGGTGACTTCAGTAGTACACCAAACCGACGGAAGCGGGGCGGTTGGCCTGGGATACGTCCGGCCTGAGCTCGCCGAGCCTGGGACCAAAGTCAGCTTGGAAGGCGACGATGCCCACGCAGAGGTCACGGCCAGGCTGGAGCCTCTGGGACCCCACCGGGGCTATCGCTAACCCCACCTCTTCCTAGAAGAGACCGCTGTCAAACCCTCTCTCCCTCTGGGAGAGGCCTTGCACCATAAGTAGCTTTCCCCGGTGACTTTTGATTCAGGGGCTGGACTTTTGATTCGACAAATGGGAGGCATGGTGAAGTCCACACTCGTCTACGGCGTCCCGCAAACCCCGCTGCCAGCAGGCACCATGCCCCGAACCAGATTGTCCATAAGTATTGTTACTTGTCAAGCGACGGGAGAACCGAGCAGAATCAGAGCTTTTGGAGCAAAGCTCTCTGGGAGAGGGTTGGGGTGAGGGCAGCACGCAGCTTCACGGGAGTCCCCGGATACCGGCTTTCGCCGGTATGACGGAGGCCAGGCAAAGGTCTCCAGACAGAGTGGGGGCGACACGTCGCAAGAACACTCTTAGGCCTGGTCGTCCATCTGGGCCAGACCTTCCAGGGCCAGACCATAGCCCAACAGATCCAGCATCTGCTTCTTCATGATTTGCGTCACGGCCACCCGCGTATAGTTCACAAGCAGGCGAGGCCGGGCTACAAGCATCTCCGCCAATTCCCATGCCCTGGGTAAAACCTGGTCCTTTGGCAGCACCTCGTTGACCAACCCCAATTCCTTGGCTTCGTTGGCGTCCAGGGTCTGCCCGGTGAACAGGAAGTAGCGGCCCCTGTTCATCCCCATAAGCATGGGCATGACCACGTGCATGCCGTCTCCGGGCACCAGGTTGCCGCCGTAGTGGCCTGAGTCCTGAAACTGGACCGTCTCCGAAGCCAGCACCATGTCGCACAGCAGCGGCATCTCACCGTGGCGCCATGCGGGCCCGTTGATGGCCGATATGGTTGGCACGGATATATCCAAAAGGTTCATCAGCAGCCGCTTGCCGTCGTTGTATATGACGTCGAAGTCCTGGTTGGACCAACGCCGGTGGGCGCTGTTCACTTCCCTGGGCCCGGAGAAGTTCTCCCCCGTGCCCGTCATTATCACCACCCGGTTGCCCGGGTCGGCGGCGATGTCTCCGTAGGCTTGGGGGAAGTCCCCATGAGGCCCTTCCCCCCACATCAGGCTGTCGCCGTTGGTATGGAAGGTTATCTGGAGAATCCCTGAGTCGGTCCGCTCCATGCGTATGTTGGGGTACTTTTCTGCGTAGTCCTCAAAGCGTGACAATCTCTGCCTCCCTTACTGCTGTGTCAGTTCTTCCAGGTATGGGCCGAACACTTCCTTGAATTTGAAGAACTTCTTGATTATCCATTCGTGGTACTCGTCCCACGAGTCCGGGTTTTCATGGATGTCTCCCGGGCGAGCCACCGAAACTCTGGTCCGGTGGCTCCGACCTGGCACTTTCCACCAGACCCGTTCGCCATAGGTGGAATCGATGATTTTGGCTTCGATGTTCATTTGATCGTTCATGAGAGGTTCGTGATTAGCAAGGTTTTGTTCTGCGGACGGACCATCAAACCACAGATTAACCCATAGGTTTCCCCCAAAGAAGTCGCAGGAGAATTCGTAGACGTCAGGATCTTTTTCCAATGTGCACCAGGCACGTGCCCCAGGTCTCATGGGATGAACAAGAAAGCGATGTTCCCGGCTCAACTTTTCTTCCAGTCCCTCTCGGAAAGTGCGGTTCGCTGCCTGTTCCGATCCTCGGTCAATCGCCTGCCGCCTGGTTATGTTCTGTTTGCGCCAGTCGTTGGGAGCTGCTGCCAGCTTGAAATGAGGCGCCGGACGTGAGCCGTCGATTTTCCACAGTTCGACGACCACTCCGAAGAAGTGGGTTTGCTCATCGGTTCGTTGGTTCAGCCAATCCAAGGCCTGCCTGTGCTCGTCTCTGAAATCCCGTGTGACCCAGACAACCATATAGGCATCGTATCCGGCCGCATAAGTGAGCAACTGCCCAAGATGGGAATGGTCAGTGGCTTCTAGTTGGTTTTCGATGACCACCAAGCGATCCCCATCCAAGTCCCTGGCCAGTATATCCAGCGAGTAGCCACCCACCGGCGCTTCTTCGTCCAATCTTTCCAGCCGAACGCCAAGGGCGGTTCCCAACTGCTCAATGTGCTCAGCTAACCACGGTGTGAAGTCCGAGGCTTCGTTTGGCCAAGCTTCACGTAATTCGACCCGCTCGATATTCGCCAAGTCAGGCATTGGGCCGCCTACTTCCTGAACTCCGGCAGGACGTGCTTGCCGAACATCCTGATGGACTCCATCACGTCCTCGTGGGCGATTGTCTCCGACTGAATGAGTATCATCAACTGGTCGGCGCCTGCTTCTTCATGCTTCTTTATGGCGGCGATGCAGCTGTCCGGATCGCCGCCAATGACCACTCCCCGGTCGCACAGCGTGTCGGCGTCGAGCTGGTTCCACAAAGCGTGGGCCACCGACGTACCGCCGGAGAGGTCC
>DAOUJI010000025.1:0-7061 GCA_034422875.1 Dehalococcoidia bacterium
AGGGAGTCTATTTCCCAGGTCCTGAGCTGAACTTCGCCGCCAACACAAACCAGGCAACAGGCAAAAGCGGCGCCGAGTTGGACGCGGCCTACCAGGAACGGCATGGTGAGGAACCTACGTCCGCCTACATGCCCCACGCCTACGACGCGGCCACTCTATTGCTGTGGGCCATAGACAACACGGCGGTTGCGGAAGGGGACGAGCTCCGAATCGACCGGGGCAAGCTGCGTGAGACGTTGACTGGAGTCAGCGGCTTCAGCGGGATAATTGGGGCCTTATCGTGTGACGAGTTCGGAGACTGCGGCACAGGCCGTGTTCACATCTCTCACCACACTGACTCCAGCGTCACGGTCCCTGAGGACCTGCCTGTGGTCTACAAGTTTGCTCCGTGAGGGTGGCCCCCACGGAGGACATCGTCTAATCGAGCGGTATCGTCTAATCCTGGGATGTTACGATTGACTGCATGGATCACCCTCTCCCGCCAGGGGCGAGGGGCCATTAATTCCATCCAGACGCCCGGGCTCAGCGTTTACGGCGACTCGAATCTACCAGTGGACTTGATTTCTCCGCCCTCCACCTTCCATATCTCTATGGTTCCGGCCACGTCACCGTTCTCGTCGAAGTCCACGGCGCCCGACGCTCCCTCGTAATTGACGTCTTCGTCGTCGGCTATGAGGGCAAGGGCCCGCATAATTCCCTCGACCCCCGGACCCACGATCTCGCCGGGCGGGTTGGACACCGAGCGAAGCGCGTCCCGTATGGCCACCGGGTCAGTAACACTGCCCGCCTTGGCCGCTGCCAGCGCAATGACCACTGTCGCATCGTAGCTCTCCGCGACGAACGCTTCAGACTGGGGTTCCACGTCGTAATAGTCGGCGTATGCTCCATAGAAGGCCCTGCTTTGCTGCCGGTCGGGTGGAGAGCCGGGAGAGGTGCCCATCGAGCTCTCCAGCGCTTCCCAGCCTATGGCTTCCAAAAGCTCAACGTTCTTGCTTGCGTCTACAAGCAGGAATTTATCGAAGTAACCGCCGTCCAGGGCCTCCCGGACGTATGTCTGCGTGTCGGCTTCATGACTGATGGGTACCAGCGCCTGGGAGCCGCCCGCCTTCGCCCTCTCCAACTCAGGGATATAGGTGGACTTGCCGAGCTGGTGAGAGACCTTGGCAACCGTGCCTCCCAAGGCTGTGAACGTCTCCTCGAACTGGTCGGCCAAGCCCTGGCCATAAGGGTCGTCTATGTGCATGACTCCCACACGGTCATATCCCACTTCCCAAGCCAGATTGGCGAGAACCACGCCTTGCATCCGGTCTGACACCGCCGTGCGAAATACGAAATCGTCGTCTTCCAGTTCAGTAATTGCAGGCGACGTGGCAGAGGGAGAAATTTGCGCTCGCTTACCAGGGACGTTCACAGATTCGGCTATCGCTATGGTCATGACGCTGGACGGGGGGCCTACGAAGGCTACCGGGCCATTCTCCTCCACGAGCTTACGGACGACTTGCACTCCATGGGCCTTGTCCAAACTCGTGTTTCGACTGATGACAACCACCGGGGAGCCGTTCACCCCGCCTGCAAGGTTGAAATGAGCTGCGGCAAGCGCCACCGCATTGTAGTGCGTGTTTTCGTAGGACTGAAAGTTGGAGAGATGTCCGATTATCAGCGGGTCCCCGCCTCCGGTTAAAGTCTCCCCGGAAGTGCAAGCTGCTCCGAACAGCGCCGCCGCCAGCATGACCGCCGACACCGCCCCACTTAAACCAAACTTCCCGGCGCTTCCCATTTCCACCTCACTCGGCCGACGGTCTGGCCACGTCGATATCAGCAACTAAAGACCGGCTCAAGTATATTCGTCGGGTCGTTGGACGCCAAGAAACCTGGACAGGCAAGTTGTCGTAAAAACCCGTGGAAGGAAACGCTGTGACGACGTAATGGTCGATGCCCGATGCCTAGCCGTCCGTCCGCCTGCCCTTTCCCAGCCTCAGAACGGAGCGCAACCCACGGCCCAGACTTCGCCCACCCCATCGAAACCTCATAGCCAAAAAGGGACTCCCCATCAGAGCTACGATTACAAGGTCAACGGGCAACGCGGAACTTGCAGCTACAGGGGCGCCGCACCCTGAGGAGGTCCGCCGTGGCTCTTCCGCCGCCGGGGGCTGTGTCGCCTCCGGCATTGGGGTCGACAGGGAGGGCTGGTCGGACGGTTCGCTTGGGGGCTCGTCAGGAGGGCCAATCTCCTCCTGGCCAGACCCTGTGGCCTCGCCGGAGACGGGTGGGTCCACCCCGCTGGCTTCCTCCATCCTCTCCAGTTCCTCAGGAGACGGCAGAGGGTCAAGGCCGATAGCCAACCGCCATTCCGAGTCCAGTCCGTACTGGTCGAACCCGTATACATTCATGAGGGCTTCATCCGCCGTGTCCCCCTGCCTGAATCGGGACATCAACTCCGCCATCTTCTCTTCACCGAACCGGGCGATTAGATAGCTGACCACCGACTTGCCGTGCCCATAGCCGATGAGTATGTCTTCAGGTTCTCCACCTAAGTACTGCAGGTGCCACAGGGGCTTGAGTCTGCGGGTATACACCGCATAGGCCAAGGCCCTATCGTACTCCGGCGTCTGGTCTACATTGCCGTACTCGGCCAGCCCTTCATTCAGCCAGGCGGGAACGGCATTGCCGAACTGACCGGCGGCTTCTCCTACGAGGATATGCACGAACTCGTGGGAGGCGATTCCCGTCACCGTCTCGGTGGAACTCAGCAACACCACCACTCGCTCATCGGACCAAGCCTGCCCCTGGGTCTGCAACTCTTCTCTTACAGCTTGGGAACGGAACGGAAGCGCCCTCGACATATCGCGGTAGTTGCTGTAGGACACGATGCGGACGGGCTCGGTGGGCTCTATGCCCAGGACAGGCCCCATGACGTCCAAGGTCTGCTGCGCGGCGTCCAGTACGGTCTGCGCCCGTTTCTCTACAAATTCCCCGTAGTAGTAGATGGTCAGAATTCCTTGGGTAATGGACTTCCAGTCCAGGCTTTCATCAAGATAGAGGTGCTCCCGCTCATCGGACGTAAAGGTGCGCCCCGCCCGGTCTCGGATTTCATAATGGTACTTGATGACGGTTCCAGGAGGACGATAACCGGCGGAACTCAGGTCCATGACGTATTCGCCATCGACCAACTGGCCAGGGTCCAGGTCCAGGTATCCGTATGCGCTTCTGCCGGTCGTCTTGGTCTTGAGAAATACGCGAATCTCGTCAATGGGATCGGGGCTGGAGGCGCTGAGGTTGAACACTACTCTGTCAGGAAAGTCGGTCGTGACTTCTTCGGAAACGAGTTTGATGCCCGGTTCCTGGGCGAACGCCCCGGAGACGGCGAACATGGAGACCCCCAACAGAGACAAGGCCAGCAGCAGCAGAGCTATTCGAGTCATCATCACAAAAGGCCCCATATCCTCCCATGCGATTTTATCCTGTCAGGGCTTAGGTGTCCAAACTCAGCCCATCATACTTTGCTACGCCCACGACGCCGACATGGATTGAATAGTGGGGCCGGGCCTGGTCTTGGCCGGTCCATGCGGTGGATTTGGAGGATTCGGTGTAATACACTAGGCGGCATAACATGTGCGGCATCATTGGCTACATAGGAAGCAGAGAAGCCTGGCCTATCGTGTACTCGGGTCTCCAGCAGCTGGAGTACCGGGGCTACGACAGCGCGGGAATCGCTCTCGTCAACCCCGACGGCATAGAGGTGCACAAGTCCGCGGGAAAGGTCCGCGACCTGGCGCCTGAAGGGGGCCGCATCTGGCCCCAGGGCAGGCTGGGCATCGGCCACACCCGTTGGGCGACCCATGGCAAGCCGTCCCACAGCAATGCCCATCCGCATACCGACTGCAACGGCTCTGTGGCGGTCGTCCACAACGGTATCGTGGAGAACTATATCGACCTGAAGAATGATTTGATTGCCAAGGGCCACGTCTTCACTTCGGAAACCGACAGCGAGGTAATCCCTCACCTGATTGAAGAGGGCATGAAGTCTGACCTCTCGTTCCTGGACGCGTTTCTATGGGCAGGCTCGCAACTGGAAGGTTCCCAGGCCATCGTTTCCGCATGCAACAACGGGCCTCAGAGGCAGTTGCTGGCCCTGCGTTTGGGCAACGCCGGCGGCATCACTGTGGGGGTCCGTCCCGGCGAGGCCATGGTGAGCAGCGACCTCCAGGGAATGGTCTCGTTTACCGAACGAGTCACCTTTTTAGAAGACGGGGAAACGGCCATAGTGACTGAGGAGACGATCAGGTTCCTGGACAAATCCGGCCAGGTTGTGGACAAGACCCCGCTCCTGATTGCACCTGCGTCGGGGTTGGTGGACAAAGAAGGCTACCGCCATTACATGCTCAAGGAAATCATGGAACAGCCGACGGCGACGGCAGGCTCCATGCGAGAACGCATTGACTTTGCCGACAACCGGGTCATACTTCCGGGATTTCACTTGAGCGACAACGAAGTCAAGGACCTGAATCGAGTTGTGTTGTTGGGATGCGGCACCAGCCTTCACGCTGGCATGGTTGGCAGGAGTCTCATCGAGGAGTTGACCGGTCTGCCCGCCGAGGTGGATAGCTCATCGGAATTCCGCTATCGGAATTTCCACATGGATGACCGCACACTGGTCGTCGCAATCACACAATCAGGGGAGACCGCCGACACACTTGCGGCCATGTCCGCGGTTAGGGAAAGAGGCGGCCGTTTGGTGGCATTGTCCAACGTAGAGGGCAGCCAGGCCACGAGAACGGCCGAATCGACCCTGTACCTGCGTTCCGGGATCGAGATAGGCGTGGCCAGCACAAAGACCTTTATGTCATCCCTGGTGACGTTGGAGCTTCTGTCACTATACCTGGGGCAAGTGCGCGGACACCTTGGGCCGCGCCGTTTAGAAGAGGCAGTCAAGGCCCTTGCCCGAATGCCCAACCTCGTGGGCCGCATCGTTGGACAGCAGCACGCTTATGAACGACTGGCCCGCAGACTTCATCAGAAGGAGCACTTCCTCTACATGGGCAGAGGGATAACTTACCCCATAGCCCTGGAGGGGGCGCTGAAGCTGAAGGAGATCAGCTACATACACGCTGAAGGGTACGCCGCTGGGGAGATGAAGCACGGCCCTATCGCTCTCATCGATGAGACCATGCCGGTGGTCGCCATAGCTCCGCAGGGTTCGACCTACTCCAAGATGTCGGGCAACATCAAGGAAGCAAGGGCCAGGGATGCGATGGTCATAGCTATAGTCACCGAGGGGGACGAGGAGTTGGCGTCCGAAGTGGACGAGGTCCTGTACATACCCCAATGCCCCGAGATGCTGACCCCCATCCTTGCCGTGGCGCCGCTGCAACTCCTGGCCTACCACATTGCGATCAGGCGCGGTTGCGACGTGGACCAGCCCCGCAACCTGGCCAAGTCGGTGACGGTCGAGTAGCCGTTGCTTCCCGGTCCAGGCGGGCGTATCATTGCCCAATCCCCCAATGGAGGCCCCTGTGTCCGCTTCACACAACGGCGACCCTCTCAAGGTCATAATCTGGTACGACTACGTCTGACCCTGGTGCTACATCGGCCTGGACCGGGTCGACAAGCTGGCGTCTGAATACGACATAGCCGTGGAGGGCAGGGCCTACCTGCTCCGTCCCGACACTCCTCCGGAAGGCATCCCACGCCAACCAAGCCCCGACGGGTCGCACCTGTTGTCCGAACCCCTCCGAAGTCACGCTGAAGAGGCCGGGCTGGTGATGAGGAGGGCGCCGAAGACTTCATACACCGTATATGCTTTGGAAGCCACCGAACACGCTCAGCAACTGGGACTGTTCGACCCGTTCCACAGGGCAGCGTATAAAGCGTATTGGGAGCACGGGAGAGATCTGGGAGACATGGACGTGATTCGAAACCTGGCCCTCGAGTGTGGAATGGACTGGGGCGACCTCTCGGGAAAGCTGGAGTCCGGTTACTACCGTGAGACTGTGCTAAGCCAGTACCGGGAGGCCATGGACCTGGGGGTCAGAGGGATACCAGCTTTCATCGTGGGCAACCAGCTGTTCACAGGCGCACAGCCCTACGAGATATTCAAGCTGGCGGTGGCAAGGGCCCGAGAGACCATGGGCAGATAGGCTGGGAAACGCCCCCATCCTACCCTCCCCCCCTTGGGGGAAGGAACAGACACCCATCAGAGTGGGAAAGACAACTGCTCCCTCTCACCCTGGGAGAGGGTCGAGGTGAGGGAAGCCGCTTACTCGTCGTCATCTTGTGAGGCGGCCTTTACTGACGGCCTTGAGAAGGGCGCTTCCGACGGCTCTCTCTCATCGCCGTTGTCCAGGGAGTCGGAGTACGGTTCCCGCCACTCGACCGAGTATTCGTCATCCTCGTCGATGTCCCCGTCTCCGTCGTACCGGGCCAGCGAGTCGCCCCAATATACCTTGCGATCGTCCTTGCCCCGTGTGGGGAAGGAGCATACGTCGTGAAAGCTGGGGTGCCGATAATTTTCCCAGATAATTATCGAGAGATCCTGGCGGCTCACGCTGATGACCGCAGCGTCGTACCTGTTGCCGCCGTTGATTAGCCGGAGCAACCTTTTGCTTAGCTTAGGTTCAACCTGGCCCAGGTATTCCCCCTGGTTGTTTTCAACTATTACGGCGTGTTCTCCTGTGACCAGCTTGACTGTATCGCCGGAAGCCAGCTTAGCCAACACGGAGCCGGGCGCCGGGCGGTTCACCGTGGTGACTCCCGACTTCCCGCTCTCCTCTATGAACATGTACGGCAGGAAGGCTTGGCCCGTTTTTCGGGCCTGGCCGGCTGCTCCCTCTGTCGGAGTCGTCTCCCTCAGGTGAGAAATACGCTCCAGGTTCTTCTTGGAGATGGTGTTGTACGGCGCCAGATGGGAGGCTCGTTCAAAGGCGTCTCTAGCCTCGTCGTAACTCCCCAGTTCCAGGAAGGCCTTGCCCAACCTGTTCCAGGCTTCCACGTCTTCGGGAAAGTATTCCAGGATTTCCCTGTTTACGCCGGTGGCCTGGTCCCATAGACCCTTCAAGGCCAGG
>DAOUJI010000026.1:0-8737 GCA_034422875.1 Dehalococcoidia bacterium
CGACTTGAACCGGGCCGATCTGAGCTACGCGGACCTTACGGACGCCAACCTGGAAGGGGCCAATCTGGGGAAAGCCGTTTTCTTCGGCTCAACATTGAACGCGACCAGATTGACCGACGCAATACTGTTCCACACGGCCTTCGGAGACTGCGACCTAAGCCAGGTTATAGGCTTGGACCAGCTCCGTCACGTAGGGCCCAGCGTCATCGGCCTGGACACAATATCCCGCACTCCAGTCACGCTCCCTGAAGCATTCTTGCGAGGGACCGGGACACCGGAGGACTTAATTGCAACCAGGCAGTCCCAGGACGCCGTCGGCCACTACACCTGCTTCATTTCCTACTTTTCCAAGGACCGCGAGTTCGCTCAGAAGCTGAGCCTGGACCTTCAGAACAGAGGCGTAAGGTGTTGGGCATTTCCCGCCGACGCCAAGGTCGGACGTTGGGTGCCGGAGACAGCCAGCTCCAGCGAGCTGGGCCTGTGGGTGACCGCTGACGTGGAGAAGGGCATCCTCTACTACGATAAGCTGGTGGTGGTGCTGTCGGACCACTCCCTGGCCAATGAGCACCTGCGGGAGGAGTTCACCAGGGGAGCCAAGAAACAGAACGACACTGGCCAATGGGTGATGAAGCCGGTGACCATTTCAGACCTGGCCTACGACGACAGGAACCGCAACGTCAAGCTGTTGGGGTTGACCGGGTACCGGATGTTCGACTTCCGCAACTGGGAAACTGAGACCGAATACGGGACCGCTCTGGAAGAACTCCTGGCCAGTCTTGACGCCGATATTCCAGCCGCGGAGGCAGTGAACAGCCCCGAATAGCCGTCCGGTTGCGCTTTATCCGGGGCGGGAAATCAGGGCTCGCACGTGGGTGCCGTCGCCTATCTTGTTTTCCCCATCGTAGGCTTCAACCGTGAATGTAAGCTTGTTGCCCGACATCTCCGTCAGTTCGGCCCGCGCCACTATCGTGGCTCCTATGGACGCCGGAGCCAGATGTCTCACATTGACTATGAATCCAACCGTAGTCTGTCCCGCTTCCAGATGAGCGTCCACAGCCTGTTGGGAGGCGCCTTCCATCAGGCCAATCATTGCAGGCGTGGAGAACTTGTTTACGTGTCCAGCGACATTGTGGTCGCCGACTACGGTCTCTCTCTCCCCTTTCAGTCCTATGCTTAGCTTTTCTCCGGCCATCAAGCCTCCTGTCCTCGAGTCCGTCAGCGTTGGCTCTAGCTGCCGTCAATTCTATATCCGTTCAAAGGGTAAATCCACCTCATCCCCGATAAAGAGAGAAAGAGCCACAGCTTGAAGGGCTTACGAGTTATGGGATAATATTCCTGCCCCAACCCAAAAGAAGGAGGACTGGACATGGCGCCCCATCTGATCTCGATCCAAGACTTGACCAGCCGTCAAATTGAAGGGCTGCTGGTGCGAGGTCGAGAGCTGGCCGATGGAGTGTCTGCTGCACCGCTTGCCAACAAGACCGTGGCCCTCCTGTTCGACAAACCGTCCCTGCGCACCAAAGTCTCCTTCCAGGTGGGCATACAACAATTGGGCGGCTATTCGGTCTACATGGGGCCGGAAGAGGTGGGGCTGGGTAAGCGGGAAGCTGTCTCCGACGTGGCCAGGGTGTTGTCCCGGTACGTGGACTGCATCGTGGCCAGGGTGTTCGGACACGAAGACCTGGAGGAGCTGGCCCAATTCTCGTCCGTTCCCGTGATTAACGCACTGTCCGATTGGGAGCACCCATGCCAGACCCTGGCCGACCTGATGACCATTCGCGACTCCAAGGGCCGACTTGACGGCCTTAAGGCAGCCTACATAGGAGACGGCAACAATGTTGCCCGCAGCCTTTGCCTGGGCGCGGCAGCGATGGGCATGAGCTTTTCCATTGCCTCTCCTGACGGCTACGGTTTGGACGACGATACACTGGACGCGGCCAGAAGGGCTTCCGATGCTACAGGGGCGGAGTTGAAGACAGTGGTCCTGCCCTCCGACGCTGCGGCGGGAGCGGACGTGGTCTACACCGACGTCTGGGCCAGCATGGGTCAAGAGGCGGAAGCCCAGGCACGTCAGGCGGCTTTTCAAGGCTACACCGTGGACTCCCACCTCATGAGCCAAACCGATGACGGCGCCATATTCATGCACGATATGCCGGCCCACTACGGTGAAGAGGTGGCTCCGGGAATGCTGGAACATCCCCAATCCGTCGCATACACCCAGGCCGAGAACAGGCTCCATGCCCAGAAAGCGCTGCTTGAGTATATAATGGGAGGAGCCTGACCTTATTCCGCCCCGGGAGCGCCATGACTAATCCCCTCGTAGCCATCGTGGGCCGTCCCAATGTCGGCAAGTCCACTCTCTTCAACCGTCTGGCTGGAAGCCGGGACGCCATCGTCTCGGATATTCCAGGCACTACCCGTGACCGCCTGCTGGCCGAGGTCGTCTTCGCCGATTGCCGGATGACCATCGTAGACACCGGGGGACTTGAGCCGCGTCCTCAAGACCCGTTGCGAGAGCAGGTCAAATCGCAAGTCGAAGCGGCGGTGGCTGAAGCCGAGATAATCATTTTCGTGATGGACGCAGTGACCGGGCTCAACCCCATGGACGCGGAAATCGCCGACTGGCTCCGGCGCACCCACAAGCGCGTCATTACAGCGGTAAACAAGGCGGACAACCAGAACAGGGAGGCCTCAGGAGCTGAATTCTACGGCCTCGGGCTGGGAGACCCGCTCCTCATCAGCGCATACCACAACCTGGGAATCCACGACCTCATGGAACAGGTGGTGAGCCGTCTTCCGCCGTCGGAGGAGCTATACCCTGACGAAGAAGAGTCCCTGAAACTGGCGATAATAGGGCGCACCAACGTGGGGAAGTCCATGCTGACCAACGCCATCCTGGGCCAGGAACGGGCCATAGTCAGCGAGATTCCCGGCACTACGAGAGACGCCCTGGACACCCGCTTCATCTATGATGGGTCGCCGGTGACGCTCATCGACACGGCCGGCATAAGGCGGCCCGGCAAGGTCGGCAAGGGAATCGAATACTACTCAACCCTGCGGTCGACCCGCGCAGTGCAACGGTGTGACATAGCCCTGCTGGTCATGGACGCTGCTGAGTTGGCTACCGCCCAGGACGCTCACGTCTCCGGATATGCGTGGGACGCCTACCGAGGAATCGTCGCCGTCATCAATAAATGGGACCTCAGGGAAAACGTGGACGTCTATGAGAAAGAGGAGGCCATCCAGACCGTCAGGAGCAGGCTCCACTTCATGCCCTACGTCCCCATCACCTTCACATCTGCCTTGAACGGCGACGGGGTGGATGACCTGGTCAAGCTCTCTCTTGCCATATACAAAGAACGAACTCAGAGGGTCCCTCCTGAAAAGCTGAACAGGACTCTCATGGACGCCATGGCGGACCACATGCCCCCGGCTAGACGGGGCAGGCGGTTGAGAATAACTCAGGTGCGGCAACTGGGGGCCAACCCTCCCACGTTCGTCTTTGCCGTCAGCGATCCCAAGCTGGTACACTTCTCCTACGAACGGTTCCTGGAAAACAGGCTACGGACGGCCTTCGGCTACACGCACACCCATCTGCGGCTCGTGTTTCGACAGAGGATATAATTCATGGCCCAGGTCGTGACAGCCCTGGTTATACCCCCGGCTCTGGCCGTATACGTCGCCATAATGATGGTCAGGGCCGACCTGGACTCCACCGCGGGACAATACGCACTCCTCATACCCGTCGCCTACATCCTGGGCTCAATCCCCTGGGGCTTCCTTATCGGCCTGGCAGTGAAGGGCGTGGACATACGCCAGTACGGCAGCGGGAAAATCGGGACCTCCAACGTGCTGCGGACTGCCGGCGGCAAATTCGCGGCGATAGCCTTGGCTTTGGACCTGAGCAAGGGGCTTCTGGCCGTGCTCATGGCCCGGCTGGTGGCCGACGACCCTGCGGTGGAGGTTGTCGCGGGCTTGGCCGCCTTGGCTGGACACAACTGGTCTGTCTTCTTGGCCTTCAAGGGCGGCAGGGGAATTGCCACGGGGCTCGGTGGCCTGCTTATCATGCAGCCGATAGCCGGGGCCATTGCTATTGGAGCCTTCCTGCCCATTACTCTGGGGACGCGCATTCTTTCGTTGGGCTCCATCGTTTCCAACTGGACTGCGTTCGTGGCCTTGCTGGTCATAGTCTTATTGGACTACACATCCGCCACATATCTCTGGTATGTAGGCATTGGCTGCGCGCTCATCACCTGGCAACACAGGGACAACATCCAACGCATCATACGCGGGACCGAAAGGCGCCTCGGCCAACCCGCCGAACAACTGGAAGAACCCTCCACACCCGGAGCGGGCGGATAGCACGCCCGCCCTCGCCATGTCCAGCGCAACGGTAATCGGCCCTACAAGCTGGGGAACTACCCTTGCCATCATCCTTGCCAGAAACGGCGTCCAGACCACTCTTCTGGCCCGCACTGAAGGAGAATCCACGGCGCTTCAAGCCGGTCGTCAGAACCCCAGATTCCTGCCTGGAGTGTCCTTCCCGGAAGGACTGACCTGCGCCCACGATTACGGTGAAGCCCTAGCCGACATCGACATGCTGGTGTTGGCGGTGCCCTCCGGGAGTTTCAGAGACAACGTGAGACGCATCTCGGGTTCGATCGGGGGAAGTCCCATAGTCGTCAGCGCCTCCAAGGGGCTGGAAATGGACACCGGCAAGTCCATGAGCCGTGTGCTGATGGAGGAGTTGCCGGGGAACATAGCCGACAGCGTCGCCGTGCTGTCGGGCCCCAATCTGGCCAAAGAAATCGTCCACGGCAAGCCCGCTTCCACAGTGATAGCCTCATCCGTCGAAAGCGTGGCGGCGCAGGCCCAGTCCATGTTCATGTCGCCCAGTTTCAGGGTATACATCAACGACGACATCATTGGCGTCGAACTTGGCGGAGCTCTCAAGAACATCATAGCTTTAGGGGCCGGGATATGCGACGGCCTTGGGGCGGGCGACAACAGCAAGGCCGCTTTCATGACCAGGGGCCTGGCCGAAATCACACGTCTGGGAACGGCTGCCGGCGCAAACCCCGCCACCTTTGCCGGGCTGGCCGGACTGGGGGACCTGATGGCGACTTGCGCCAGCCCCCTCAGCCGCAACCACCACGTCGGAGTGGAGTTGGCGGCGGGGAAAAGCATTCAAGACATCCTTGAGGACATGGACAACGTGGCCGAGGGGGTGTACACCACCGTGGCGGCTTTGAAGATGGCTGACTCGCTGGGCGTTGAGATGCCCATTGCCCAAGCCACCTACCGCGTTCTATACGAGGGTCTCGACCCCCAACAGGCGGCAGCGGAGCTAATGGGGCGCCCTCCAAGGTCGGAACTGGAGCGGTCCTAGGGTTCCATTTCGCCCAGGGCGAACATCAACGCGCTGACCGCCGCTATGCCTGCTGTTTCAGCCCTGAGTATGCGCCTCCCCAGGCTCACAGGGTCCAGGCCCTTTCCACGGGCGTAATCCACTTCTTCAGGGGAAAGTCCGCCCTCCGGGCCGATTATCAAGGCCACGTCTTCCGGGTCGGGGGCCTCAGAAATGGCCGTAGAGAGGCTTTTGGCCTCTTCACCCTCCCAGGGGAGGAAAACCAGCGTCGAGGCGTCTTCCAGAGCGTCACACACTTCCGTGAACGACATGGCCGCTCCGATCTCCGGTATCGTCGCCCTGCCCGACTGCTCGGCGGCCTCCACCACAATCTTCCTCCATCTGGCTGCCCTTCCAGGTTGGGCCTCGTTGCGGGACTGGGGCACGGACCTCTGACACTGCATGGGCACAAAGCAGGAAACCCCCAGTTCAGTCCCTTTTTGCAGCGTCCAGTCGAATTTGCTCCCCTTCATTACTCCCTGATAGAGAGTAAGCCTGACCGAGGGTTCTCCTCGTCCCTTCTCTGCCGACAGGACGCTCCCAACCACATGGTCTCTACTAACGCTGTCCAGCCTGATAGTCCATTCCATGCCAGAGCCGTCGAAGAGGACTATTCCGGAGCCGGGAGACAACCGCAGCACTCTGCCGATGCGGTGAGCGATCTCTCCACGGATGTCCACACGGTCGCTGCCGGCCCATTCCCAAGGAACGAAGAAACGGTGCATGGACCCTACTCCGGTTTGGACAAGACCAGGGCTGTCCAGTCGTCTTGGGTCATAGATGACCGCAAGACAAGGCCAGCGGCCAGGAATGCTTCCGTGACCTCGTCCGACTGGCTCTGAATAATGCCCGAAGCCACTAGCCTTCCTCCGGGCTTCAGAACCGAGGACAGAGCGCTGGACCGGTCGGTGAGAATCCTGGCGCTGATGTTCGCCACAGCCAAGTCGAATTCGGCTTCCCCGGCGGCTTGGTGAGGAACGGAGCCCTTGACGAGGGCAACGTGGGGCAGCAGCTTCGCGGCTTTCAGGTTTTTCCTGGCAGTCCTGACAGCCAAGGGGTCTATGTCCACTGCGACCGCCGAACCGGCTCCCAGCCGGAGCGCCAGAATTGTGAGGATGCCGGAGCCGGAGCCCAGGTCCAGGAGCTTCATGCCGGGCTGTACCAGCTCCTCGAGGGCCTCCATGCACATCCGAGTCGTGGGGTGATAGCCGGTGCCGAAGGCCATTCCAGGATCAAGCTCGATAACCAGATCGCCTTCCGCCGGTTCATACTCAATCCATGATGGTTTGACGACCAGCCTCTTTCCCAGTCTCAGAAGCGTGAAATGGGATTTCCAAGCCTCTTCCCACTGTGTGTCCTCCAGGTCCTGTACCTGCAGGATGGCCGACGGCTCGATTGAGCGGACCAGATTCACACCCACCTCTATGTGGGCGCGTCGCCGTTTGGAACCAGCAGTTAGATAAGTGCGCAGCTTGAGGCTGCCGTCAACCTGGTGTTCAGCGGAGAACCCGTGGCCGTACTTTCCAAACAGATAGGAAATCGGTTCCACGTATTCGGGCGGGACGGTTACGCTAAGCTCCTGCCAGACCATTAAACCGAATCAAAAGGCCCGGTCATCCGATGATGGACCTGGGCCGAGACAACCTGGGTTGATATGACTGAGGACTATCCGAGAGCATCCTTGATTTTGTCGAAAATCCCCTTGTCTTTGGAGTGGCCGTTTTCGGGCTTCTCCAGAGTGTCTCCCAACTCGCGGATAAGCTGCTTCTGGTGGGTGTCCAGGCTCGTAGGCACCTCGACCTTGACGGGCATCACCAGGTCGCCCCGGCGGCTCCCGCCGTTGATCAAGGGTATGCCCTTGCCCTTCATCTTGAATATTGAGCCGGGCTGCGTTCCAGGAGGTATCTTCACGGTCTCCACGTCTCCCGACAGGGTTACTATCTCCACCTCGTCGCCAAGGGTCGCCTGCACCACGTTGATGGGCAGTTCGTAAACAAGGTCGTAGCCATCTCGCTGGAACCGCTTGTGAGGCTCCACGGCGACTCCGACGTAGAGGTTGCCGTGAGGTCCGCCACCCGTCCCCACATGGCCCTCTCCGGTTAAACGGACCTGCATCCCGTCTTCAATGCCGCCGGGTATCCTCACCCCAATCTTGCGGGCCTGACGCTTGGATCCGGCGCCGCTGCATGAGTTGCAGGGATGGAGAATGATATTCCCTCGACCCCGACAGGTGGAGCAGGGAGTGACCTGGGAGAACTGGCCGAACAGCGATCTCTGCGTCCGCCGCAGCTGGCCCATGCCCTTGCAGGTGGCACAGGTCTGAGTGTCGGTGCCAGGCTCGCTTCCCGTTCCCGCGCATTCGGAGCACCGCTCGACCCGGTTTACACTCACCTCTTTTTCGACACCGAACACGGACTCCTCGAAGGACACATTGACAGCGACCTGGACGTCACCGCCCCTTTGCGCAGTAGAGGTCCCCCTCCCGGCATAGTCGCCAAAGAAAGAGTCGAAGATGTCGCCGAATCCGCCGAAAATGTCGAAGCCGTCGAAGTTTCGCGCTCCGCTGGCGTCAGCGGTGACGCCCGCATGACCGAACCTGTCGTACCTGGAGCGCTTGTCCGGGTCGGTTAGGACCTGGTAGGCCTCGTTGACCTCTTTGAACTTCTCTTCGGCGTCGGGACTCTTGTTGCGGTCGGGGTGATAGTCCATAGCCTTCTTTCGGAAGGCCTTTCGGATGTCCTCTTCAGAGGACCCCCGGGACACGCCTAAAATGTCGTAGTAGTCTCTCTTTGGCATAGCAACGCAGAGGCGCACAAATGTACACGCTAATTATAAGGCAGGGGTTGGTCACACTCAAGGAGCGTCAGGACAGCCGGGTTGAAAATGGACCGGCTTTAGATGCGTCCGTTGACACCCATCATCAGGCCGCTCATCAGAGAGGAGAGAAAGCGGACTCCGGCGATTGTGGTCCCGTAGCCTATCCGTGTCGGGCCCACGACTCCAATGGTCCCTGACGCCTCTTGTGGGACTCCGTAACGGCCAAGCACCACCGTAAAGGGCTTAAGGACTTCCTGGGAGTTCTCCTCACCTATGAACACTCCCACTGAGCCTGGACCCGGCGCCTCGGCCAGCATGGAGTTGATAAGGACCCGCTCCTCGACCATCCCCACGACTTCACGAGCCAGGGTGGTGCGGTCGAACTCCGGCTGCCCAAGAAGAAGGCGCAGACCATCCACATAGAAGTCCACCGACGCTTCCAGGTCCATCTTCTTCAGCGCCAGGAGAGCCTGAGCCTTCACCGTGTTCTCCAGGGGAGTGAGCTCCAGGTCC
>DAOUJI010000027.1:0-5819 GCA_034422875.1 Dehalococcoidia bacterium
CAGCTTGGGCTGCAGGCGATCCATCCAGAATGGCGGGGCTAGGACTGAGAAGAGCGCTATGGACGAGGGGACGTAAACGCAAAGGCGCAATGACGCGAAGACTCCGTTTGCCCTAGGATTAGCGCTGGCGGAGTTGGAGGGTGGCCCTTACCCGAAACGCTCCATGTGGACGAATTCTGAGAGGGGCTTGCGGCGCTTGCCGGAAGGGGCGGAGTCGGCGGGATAGCCGTAGGGCATGGCGGTAATGAACTCCATGTCTTCAGGTATACCCAGCAGTTCCTTCGCCGCGTCCTGGTCCCATCCGCCGACCATGCAGGTCCCAATCCCTTGGCTCCAGGCCACCAGCAGCATGTTCTCGATGACACGGCCCGCATCGAACTGGGCCATGCGCTTGTCATCCATGACCACTGCTATCGCCATCGGAGCGTCGGCGATGAACGAGCCGCCGGAGGTCAGGCCGGCTAGCTTGGTCAGGGTGTCCTTGTCCTTAATCACAATGATGCGCCAGGGCTGACGGTTACGGCGGCTTGGGGCCCAGCGGGCGGCGCGTAGAATCTTGTCCAGCACAGCGTCGGGGACCGGGTCCGGCTTGAAGCTGCGGACAGCCATCCGCGAGCGTATGGCATCGTAGACGTCCATTTCGGCTCCTCTTGCCCCTCACCCCAACCCTCTCCCGCTGGGAGAGGAAGTTTTGCCGGCAGCCTGGCGTGGAGAGAAGGGGTTCTAGATGTTCACAACCCTTGCCAGTAGCGGCGTCCTTCCAGCCTGACCACCCTGCCGAACCCGGGAGCCGGGAAGTGGCCCGACGCCGCCACGGTCCCGTCCCGTTCAAGCTGCTCGAATATTCGGGTGCGGGTCTCCACCGCCAACTCAGGGATTATATCGGCTGCCGGAAACCAGTCAGTCTCATGCACTTGAGCCACGCTGTGGGCGATGTCGCCCGTTATCAGCGCCTTCTCTCCCTGAGACGAGACGGTGATGCTCATGTGACCCGGCGTGTGGCCCGGTGAGGGAAGGCTGGTCAGGTGGCTGGTAAAGGCGTGCTCTCCTTCGAAAAGTTCCAGCACGCCCAGCTCTTCCAGTGGCCAGACCTGGGCTGGGGCGTTGGGGTATCGGTCCGGTTGCAACTCTTCCTTGTGACAGGCTTCCCAGTCAACGGAGCTGACCCAGTAGCGTGCGTTCGGGAAGACCGGCTCGACCTTGTCCCCATCCCGCTTAAGGTTCGTTCCCACGTGGTCCACGTGGGCGTGGGTCATTATCACCATCGTGATGTCCTCAGGAGACAACCCTTTGGAACGAAGGTTGTCCAGAAGCAGGCCGGACTCTCCTCTCACCCTGGTGGACTTGCTGTCCCCCATGCCAGTGTCCACAATGATCGTCTGCCCGTCGGAGCGCACGATGAACGAACCTATGTTGAGGGCGATGTTGTGCTCGTCAGTCATGTCGGCGGCATAGGGGTCCCACTTGGACGCCTCCACCGACGGGAAGAATGCGCACGGGTCGGCGTAAAGCTGTCCATCGGACACTGATAAAATTTCCACGTCTCCCACGCTGATTTTTTCTATGGCCATCTCGCTCCTTTATCTCCGTTAGGTTCGCTCTAGAAATGCCAGCATCGTATGGAATTGTATGGACAGCGTATATGGCGATCAATCAGGGTTTAGTTGCGGCTCACCAATCTAATATGACCTCTGGATTCCGGCCTCCGCCGGAATGACGACAACGGTAAGACTTATCCCGGATTCATAGTAGACGCACTGTCACCCTAAGCTCCGTTTATCTTCGATTCCAGCTTGTCCAGGCGGTCCTTTAGCTTTTTGTTCTCGTCCTGGAGAGACTCCATGTCCGCTCGGAGTTTTCTGACGTCGTCTCCACGGTCCTTGCCCTCGCTGATGGCGGAAATGGCCTCGCGGCACAATCGCACGACCCGCCCGTCCAACTCCCTGGATATCCTCCGGGAAATAGCAGGGATGGCCTTGTCGTCCTTCAGCTCCCTCAGGGCGCCAACGGCATTAGCCCTGGCCCGGAGCCAGGGGTCATCGACGAAATCGGACAGGAACTCCACCACTTCGCTCTTGCCTTCACCCAGCTTGCCCAGGGACGACAGGGCGGCTTCCCTAGCGCGGGAGGGTCTGCCGTATTTGGCCCAGTCTTTGGCCAGCTCTATGCCACGATCGTCTTTCAGGTCGGACAGACCCAGCAGAGCCTGGGCCGTGACCACTTCCTGAAACGAGGGTTTCCCCAACGCCGCTGAGACCAAGTCGAAAGATCGAGACTGCTTCGTCTTGGCTGCGGAGCGGGCTGCTTCGGCCTCCACCAGATAGCTTTCGTCACTTTCCATTAGCGGCTCAAGGGCATTCAGGGCAGCTTCTTCCTTGAAGGAGCCCAAGGCCCCAGCCACGGCCCTTCTGGCCTTGGCGTGTTCCACGCCCGTGCACGAGACAAGAGCGTCCAAGGCTGCGTCGGACTTTAGGGTACCGAGAGCTTTGGCGGCTTCCACCTGAACACCCCAGAAGGGGTCTTCCAGCACGGCCTTCTTCAAGGCATCCACGCAGTCAGGGGCGGCCAGCTTGGCCAGGGCTTGGGCGGCGTCTATCCTGCCCAGCACGTCCGGGTCATTCTCTAGCTGGTGGAGCAGCATTTCCTTAGGGCGGGTGAAGTCCAGGCTTTTCAGACACAGGTAGCCGGGGTCGAAGGAGACCATCCTGGGCTTTTCTTCCATCGGGAAGCGGAACGTCTGCTCCTTCCTGCTGATGTCCAGCTTGTGGGAGACGGAGCCCGATTCGGTGTAGAACACCGCCTGCACGGAAGTCCTGAAGAGGCCCGTCAATTCGTCTACTTTCTGGTTCTGGGAAACGGTCAGTTCGGCCGAATTGGATTCCTCGTCCCACTTGTAGGCAACTTTGAACTCAGGGTGGCCCCCCTTGAATACCCATTGGTGGAAGAACCAGTCCAGGTTTCTGCCTGTGGACTCTTCGATAGCCTTCTGTAGGTCTTCGGTCACAACATTGCGCCCCTGGTTCGTTACGCAATAGTGGTTCAACGCCTTCCAGAAGCCGTCGTCGCCAAGGACTCCACGGAGCATGTGCAGCACCATGGCGCCCTTTTCGTAGAGGTGGCGGTCGAACAGGTCGACCGGCTGGTTGTAGACGTTGCTGACTATAGGCCGCCGGTAGTGGCCGGAGTCCTCCCCGAAATATATCCCTGCGTCCTGGTAGACTCCGTACCTGAACTCGTCCTCGCCCAAGTCGAACTCCCTGAACAGCAGCTCAGAGTATGTGGCGAACCCCTCGTTCAGCCAGCCGTGGGACCAGTCCCGGCATGTGAGGAGGTCTCCCCACCATTGGTGGGCCAACTCGTGGGCTACGATACCGTCGGCTGAGTAGTCGATGTGGGCCCGCTCGTCGTGGAGCAGTTGATCGGTCATCGTAGTTGCCGACGTGTTCTCCATGCCTCCGAATATGAAGTCGGCCACGGTCACCTGGGAGTATTTGTCCCAGGCATAGGGCACCCCGATTTTCTCTGTGAAGAACTCCATCATCTTGGGCGTCTTGCCGAAAGCCCGGCGGGTGTCGTCCTCCCTGCCCGGGGGTGAGTAGTAAAGAATTGGTACGCCGCCGGCATCGCCATCCCTGATCTCGATGTATTCACCGGCCACCAGGGACATGAGATAGGCGGGCAGAGGTTTGTCCTGGACCCAGTGGTCGGTCCTCCTGGCTCCGTCCGCTCCGGAAGTCTGGGACGACGTTAGTGTCCCATTGGAGATCGTGGTCCATTCAGCGGGCACAGTGACGATGATTTCGCTGGTGAACCTCTCGTTGGGGTAGTCGAAACAGGGGAACCAGAACCTGGAGTCCTCGTCCTGACCCTGGGTCCAAAGCTGCTGGGGGCGGTCGGGATATCCGTCGTCGGGCATGTTGAAGTAGAGGCCCTTGCGAGGGGTCGTCCTGTATTCGATTCGGAGAGTAATCTCTTCTCCAGCGTTCCATGAACCGCCCAGGTCTATGGACAGCTTCCAGTCCTCATGTGTGTAGTCCAGGGAAGTTCCGTCGGACAGGGCAATGGCCGAGATGTCCAATTCGGCGGCGTCCAACTCCAGTGTGGACACGCCGTCATTGATGGGGGAGACGGTGTGTGTGGCAGAGCCGCTGATGGAACGGGAGTCCACATCCACGTCCAGTTCCAGCTTGATGTGCTTTATGTCAACTGTCCGGTCCCGGGGCCACTTGGGTTCATCCCCTGGCAGTGCGAAGGGCTTCCGGCCGTTAGATAGGCCCATGCTGGCACGCCTGCCGCAGTGGAGTCCAAGCGACCTTTCATGGAATTCTTCGACGCTCACTGATCTTCATCCTCCGATTCATTGTCTCCGACTTCAACGGGCTGGAAAGCGGCTCTCAAGAACTCCAACTCCAGCTTTAGCCGTTCGGCCATCTTGTCGGACTCCAGCCTGTCCAAGAACTTCAGGTGTCCCAGAAGCTTGCTGCTAAGCTCCCACTTGGCCTGCTTGACGTTCCGGGAGAAGCCGTGGAGCTTGTTTATCACCCGTTCGAATACGTACACCGCGTCGTAGGTGTCCACGACTATCATGGGAATCTCGAACCTCAACATAGCCCCGAAACGTGGCGGAAGGTCCGAGTTTGCCAGGCGGTCGACAGCTACGGGCGTGAGCTCGCTCTGGGCCGAAAAGTCCTCAGCGGCCCTGGGGCGGCTGGCGTGGTGGAGCCTGAACGCCCATTCCTCCGGCGCTCCAGCAGAAGTGAGCCGGAACCCCTCTCCGTCTTGCTCCGGGGACTGGCTCACAGGTCCTGCTCCTTGATGTCCCAGGCTTCAAGAACCTGGCGCGGAAGGCTTATGGGGCCAACCGAGTTCTCGTATTCCCTCACGTGCTTCCGGGCCAGCAAAGCGATGGCCTTGAGCAGCTGGGGGCTGACCTTGATCTTGGCGCGCAGAGTGGGTTCCCTTTCTTCTTGAAGCTCTCCAAAGAAGAGCGTCGAGCTGTACAGCCCGCTGCTGATGTGCAGCGAGTCACAGTAGAAATTCACTGCGCCTTCCGTCGAATAGTATTCGTCTACGGTGTATTCCTCCGGCGGGATAAGGGGTTGTTCCTCCGTGGCCATGAGCACCTCGAATCGCCTCAATGGGCGGTGTCCGCAATAGGGTTGCGTCAACGGCTAATACTATCACTTGGAGGCACAATTCTCCATTATCGCCAGCGGCCCCATCCTAACCTTCCCCCGCCTACAGGGGAAGGGATATTGGCCCTCATCAGATGGGGCGGGACGGTCGAACGGAGGACGTGCCCTACTCTGTTGCTATAATGTGGGCGGCCATCTCACATTGTAAGCGTTGCATACATGACCCGTCCCACGCACGACGACGCCTCGTGGAAACAACTTCTCACAGGGTTGCTTCCCCAGGTTTCCAGAAGCTTCTACCTGACTATTAGAGTCCTCCCCTACGACCTAAGAAGGCCGGTGGGGCTGGCATATCTACTGGCCAGGGCGGCGGACACCATTGCGGACACACGCGCACTGCCTCCCGCACAGCGTCTTGACCGGCTGCTCAGCTTCCGCGCCGTTCTGGAAGGATCGACTGCAACGGACTCGGTCACGGAGATTACCAGCGACCTGACAGGCTTCCAGAAGTCACAGGCCGAGGGAGAGTTGTTAAGCAGCCTGGACGACGCTCTAAGCTGCCTGGAGTCCACTCCCCAAGAGGACCAGAGGCTGATCCGGTCTGTCGCGGTAAGCCTCACCCGAGGCATGGAGATGGACCTGACCGTCTTTCCAGCTGAAGAGGCGGGAACCGTAGGCACACTG
>DAOUJI010000028.1:0-4308 GCA_034422875.1 Dehalococcoidia bacterium
GAGTTCAGGACCGGCTCAAGCGCTTCACACCGTTCCAGGTGGGCGCGGGTGACCTCTACGCAGGAAACCTCCCGGCCTTTGATAAGGTGGGACAATTGTGAAGCGCTGAGGAAGCACAGGTTGATTGAGTTCAATTCCGCCCCTTCCCGCTTTCTAAAGCCTCCCGCTTGGATTCCATTGCATCGATCAACCGCTCCAACTCCGAGGCCAAGTCACAGTCCCAGACGATATGGACGTCCCAACCCGATTCCTGTAACTCTTCCTGCCTCGCTTTATCCCTTTCGGCATTGCGTTCGATTTTGTTGTGCCAGTATTCGGAGTTCTTCACGGGCCACCTGAACCGGCTGCACATGTGACCGTGCCAAAGGCATCCGTGGACGAAGACCACCGAGCGGTACTTTTTCAGCACCACATCGGGACGTCCGGGCATACCGCGTACATCCACCCGAAACCGGAAACCACGCCTGTGCAATGCGCTGCGAACGGCAATCTCCGGCCCCGTGTCTCTGGAGCGCACCAACGACATGATGCGGCTCCGTTCTTCAGGAGAAAACCGCTCCGGCATCTACTCCAGCCGTCCCCCGCCCATGTTGTTCCCGCAACAGGACTACATTATAGGGCTAGTAACCGACGCGAATCCATGACTGGGCCCTGACACCAGGCCCTTGCCGACCTGGACTCAGCGCCTTATATGTGGAACATAGGCGAGTGGCCGGGCCAAGCCCCACGGACGGGAGTGGAGCCTACGGAGCCGGAAAGGCGCCCAGGAGCGGAGGCGCTGTAAGGAGGATAGGCTGAATATAGGGCAAGGGCGCGAAGCATGGTATCTGGGTCTGTTCAGCGTCCAGTTCCTATTCTGGCTGACGGTGATTCTCTGGCACCAGGAACACTGGCGCCTAGAGATGGTCATTCCCGTTGGACAACAGCTGTCCCCGCTGGTTATAGTAAGCACAGTATTCACCGTAGCGGTGGTAGAGGGATTCGACATGTTGGCAGAGCAGTTCAAAAGACGCCGGTACGAACAGGGCCGCCAAAAGGGGCGCGAAGAAGGGCGCAGGGAAGCGCTGTCAGTGCTTCTGAAGTTGTTCGAGGAGTCTGAAGGCCCTATCACCCGCGAAGACTTGCGAAGTGCATGGGACAAACTCGACGGTCAAGACGGCCCCAACGGCAACACCTAAACGACAACACCACGTCTGGCCCCAAAGGTACTACATCATAGGGCTAGTCGTGGACACGAATCCATTCGTCAGAGTATCCCACCGCGGTTAAGATGGCGTCAGGCTCAACGAGCGGCACGTTTGGACCTACCCTGAACCGTCTCGATGAGCCAGGCACGTCTCGAATAATGGTGAACTGGCTTCCGTGGGGCTGCCATGTGAAACGATGCGCGCCGAACACTTTGTCTCGGCCTTCTAAATTGTTGCGTCTGTTGAACGTCCACTGGTAGTCGCCGGGCGTGAACCTCCGGGATTCTTCTTCGAATAGCACGAATTCCCTAGCGGCGATGTTTCGTACCAGCACAGCGATTCGTAAGTCTTCAAACTCGTCCATAGCTTCATCGACCCGTGCATTCCAGATGGACAGCACTGCCCGCCCGGTAGCCGATGGATCAACATGAGGGTCCGATATCCCCAAAGAATAGTCAGGGGAATTGCGTCCCGATATGAGGCGAACGCTCCGTTGCTTAAAGGGCTCGGTGGCTTGCACAGTTTTTACAGACCACGCGCAATCGTCCCAAATCACGTCGGCGATCCCTAAAGGCCTAGGACGGTGCTCTCCGCTGATTGCCTTGGCGAAGATTGTCCCGAAGTCGTCTCCGGTAATATCTCCCAACCCGATAGCGAGCCGATGCACGACTTGCTTGCCTATCTCGACCAAGACTGGATCGGGGACCTCACCCAACGGGTATGGCCCGCCTCTACGGTTAGCTTTGCCTCGGAGTCGCAGCTGGCTCATTGACCCGCACCACCTGTTCGATTACCGCTTGGACCATCGGAGCCGGAACGGCGTTGCCCGCCTGCTTCCGTGTTTGAGAGTCGTTGCATATTATTTCGAAGGTGTCGGGAAAACCTTGTAGCCGGAGCATTTCCCGCGGGGTCAGACGACGGTTTCCGTCCACGAGCAGGTAGTTGTACGACGCCCCCGCCCGGAGGGCGCATGACCACAGGTGGCTGGATATGTTGCCGGCCTTGTTCTCGTGCCAGATGGCTGGGGAAGCTTCCGTCGTGTGGGCCTCATGCCGTTTGTTGCGGATTGTCTCGGACACGAAGTGCTTCGGGTCCGGATTGGCTTCCAAAATGTCCGATAGGGGTTTTATCCCGGAGCTCTTCTCTGGCCACGGGAATTCCTCGAACGGGGTCTGGGTTGCCACGACTATGGTGCGTTCCCGCTTTTGGGGAAGCCCGAAATCGAGTGCGTTCAGAATTCGATAATCGGCTGAATATCCCAGATTTCGGAGGTCCCACAGGATGCGTTTTATGACAGCCTTTTTCTGGATGGTTGAGAGTTGCTTGACGTTCTCCAGAACGATCCCCTGGGGCCGCTTGGCTTCTATGAACCGGAGCAATTCGAAGAAAAGCGTCCCTCTGGGGTCGGCGAAGCCCTGCTGACGACCGATGATGGAGAACGGCTGGCAAGGGAATCCGGCGAACAAGAGGTCGAAATCGGAGACTTCATCCGCATGCAGCCCCACTATGTCTCCAGCGGGAATTAGGCCGAAGTTGTGTTCGTAGGCTTTGCGCGCCTCCTCGTCGATGTCGCAGGCGAATACAACCTCAAGGCCCAGGTTTTTCGCCGCGATGTGGAAGCCGCCAATCCCGCAGAAGAAGTCGGCGCAAGCGATCTTGGGTGAGGCTGGACGGTCGGGAACAAAGGAAGGCGGGTCTGTGGTGAGGGTTACGTCAAATTTGCTCTGTAAAGTTGTCATGACGTTATCGTTTTGTACCCCAACCGTATGCCCCTGTCAACGATCCGTACACGCCAAATTTACCTAAATTCAGGGGAGCCGCAAGCCCCTGATGTCACTCGTTCTTCGGTTCGGGTTCAGCATTGCCGAGAGAGAATAGCCCAGCGGGAGCCAAGTCCGACAGGTCCAGTTCGTGGAAGCCACGGGTGACCCTGAGCTGCGTCTTGACGTAGGCAAACAACTCCTCCATGTGAGCCGTGTCGGTGGTGTCCAGCCCCGCGGCGCCAGCCTGCTGGATGAAAGCTTCCCAGGTAAGTTCAGACTGCTCCATGGCTATCGTGGGAAAGCGTCCTTGAGTCCGCCGTCTACGGGGACCATCGCCCCAGTGGTCTTGGATGACCTGTCGCTGGCCAGGAACAGCACGGCCTCTGCCACGTCCTCCGAGTAGATGAACTCTTTCAGCAGGTTGCGTTGGCGATAGTAGTCGGGAAGGTCGTCGGCTCCTATGTTGTAGGACTGGGAGCGCTGCTGCTTGACCTCTTCCGACCAGAGGTTGGAACCCTGGAATATCGCGTCCGGGTTCACGATGTTGCTTCTTATGCTGTAGTCCCCGTTTTCAACGGCCAGCACTCGGGCCAGCTGCACCTCAGCCGCCTTGGAGGCGCTGTACGCCCCGAACTCCTTGCCGGGAGAGGGGACATTCTTTGTGCCTATGAAAACCAGGCTGCCTCCGATGGCCTGCTCCTTCATCACTCTGACAGCTTCTCTGGCGACCAGGAAGTGGCCCGTAGTGTTGATGTCGAAAGCCCGCCGCCAATCGGCCAGCGAGAGCGCGTCTACTGCTCCGACTGTGGCAATGCCCGCATTGGAGACCAGGATGTCCAACCCCCCGAACGTGAGCCGAGCCAACTTGAATGCCTCTGCGGTTTCAGCTTCGGAGGTGACATCAAGGCGGCATCCCACCGCCCTTCCGGCGCCGTTGGCCGCGTTCAACTCCTCGGCCACAGCTTGGGCTCCCTCGCCGTCCAGGTCGGTGACAACCACGTGGGCTCCCTCCGAGGCAAGCCGATGGGCGATCGTCTTGCCTATGCCGTGGGCCCCGCCTGTCACCAGCGCCACCCGGCGCGCCAGTTCCTTTTCCGGCGGCGCCAGGGTCAGCTTGTACAATTCCATGGGCCAGTACTCTGCGTCATAGGCGTCCTGGGAGGTCAGCGACGTGTAATCTCCGGCAGACTGGCCGGAACCCATCACCGATATGGTGTGGTGGTAAATGTCGCCGGTGACCAGGGCTGCGCGGCTGTCCCGGCCCGTGCTCCACATTCCGATTCCAGGGACCAGCGCAACGCGGGGGTAAGGGTCGAGTATGGGATGACCTCCGTCGGTGTGCTCCTCGTACCAGCGTG
>DAOUJI010000029.1:0-16956 GCA_034422875.1 Dehalococcoidia bacterium
CAACCCTCGTGGTTGCCCTGTCCCCCGACTGTGAAACACCTAAGGGCGACCACAAGGGTCGCCCCTACCGGTTGCTCAATGGTCTTCGGATGGGAAGGGAATTTGCAAAAACCACTAAGACGCTCAGACGTCCCGGCGTGGAGTCGGGCCATTCAGCGGGTTGCCCATGTATAGGAACAGCAGGGCGGCGGAGAGATAGCAAGGGATGAAGGAGATCAGCGCCAGGCTGTAGTCCCCGTCGTGGGTGTCTACGATGCGGCCTGCCACTATAGGCGACACCATCAAACCCACGTTGATCGTCGACGACATAAATCCCATCAGTGTGCCGTAGCTGGACCGGCCAAATAGCTGACCGAGCCCCACAAACGCCAGCGTCCCGCCGCCTTCTCCAACCGCCAGCAAGATGATAAAGACGACAATGCCGAGAGTTCCTTCCATAAGCAGCAGGGCCAGCAGGGCCATGCCCGCAAAGACCCTGCCGAAAAACAGCAACCAATGGACCGGCATGCGCATTCCCAGCGCTCCGATGCCGATTCTCAACGGGATGGCCATCGACCACATCGCGGTTATCATGAAACCGGCGGTCTTCTCGTCCATGCCCTTCCACACCATCATCTGAACCGAGTGCAACGAAATGGCTCCCTGCACGCCCACTCCCACCGTCGTCGCAATAAGCAGAATCCACCATGCTCGGGTCTTCAATGCCTCCCTTACCGAGAAGTCTCTGGCGTCCCTCTGGGACTGCCCGTCTCCTTGGGTTTCTGGCTCAGACGACAGTCCTTCAACGGGTCGGGCTCCCTCAAGCCGAAGACCCATCCGCTCCGGCGAATGACGCACCATCAGTCCCAGCGGTATGATGGCGAAGACCGTGAGGATTCCGGAGTAGAGGAGAACGTCACGCCATCCAATGGTGTGGACGCCCAGAGTTACCAGGGGGAGAATCACTATTCCGCCAACGGTGCCGCCGGTGGTGGAGATGGCCATGGCGAGGGAAAGCCTGCGGTGGAACCACCTGTTGATGGCGCTCATCAACGGGTGCCCGCCCAGCCCGGCGCTTCTGCCCACCGCGACGATCCCTACGAACACGAACATGAATAGCCAGTAGTTGTGGGTCCAATGGAGGATTATGTATCCGACGCCCGCCATGATGCCGCCGCCGATTATCAACGGCATAGAGCCGAACCGGTCCACCAGCGGCCCAACGATGGGGCCGGCAACGCTGCCTTCAGCTCTCTGCATTGCGAAAACGATGGAGGCTTGGGTGCTGTTGAGCCTCAGGTCGTCGCGGATGGGGCCGAAAAGAATTGGGGCGCTGTTATGGAACATTCCTCCGGCAAGGACCCAGATGACAAACGTGGATGCCAGGACCCACCATCCGTAGTAGACCCCCTTCACTCGCCGGACAAAAGTAAATGCGGGAGTCAAAGCTTAAGGACTCTCAACGCCGGAGAATTCTGGGAACCGGGGATCCACGTGTATCTCAAGATGTTCGGACCAGGTGTGTGGAAAACGTTAGGATTTGGAGTATAATATCCGGACATCCCGTTCCCTGCGGCGGGCGCCCGACAATAGTTAAATCGGCGGCACGCCGGGGAGGATGTTCCGGTTCTTAGCCGGTTTTCGGAATTAGTCATATCTGAGACCCATACTATCACGGGCGGACAACGGATAAGGGGGATAAGATGGCGGACCAAGACATTGCGTTGATGGCCCACTTGCTGCGTAGAGCCGGGTTCGGCGCCAGCCGAGACGAGTTGGAGAGATGTGTTGCGCAGGGGTATGAGCAGACGGTGGAAGAGCTGCTCGATCCCGACGAGCACGGTGTTCCCAAGATGGACACAGACGTCCTGCTGAGGACTTACCTCTACCTGCAGAGCGGAATAGGCCCTCCCAGCGGAAGCAACCGCCACGTCTACTACCTTATCAACAATCCCAGGCCGCTGGAGGAGAAGATTGCCCTCCTGTGGCACATGGTCTTTGCCACGGGCAACGCCAAGCTGGACAATCCTCTAGAGCTGGCGCGTCAGCTGGACATGTTCCGGGAATACGGCCTTGGCAACTTCCGGGAGCTTCTTCTGCAGCTGGCCATGAACCCGGCCATGATTTACTGGCTGGACAACAACTACAACCACAAAGACCAGCCCAACGAAAACTGGGGCCGAGAGCTTCTGGAGCTATTCTCCATGGGACAGGGCAACTACACCGAAAAGGACGTTTTCGAATGCGCCCGGGCCTTCACCGGCTGGACTCTGGCGCCCAAGTCCCCTTCCGGCAGCGGCATGGGACGGTGGACCTGGGACTTCAAGTACGACGACGAAGACCACGACGACGGAGAGAAGGACTTCCTGGGCCACAGGGGGCGATTCAACGGCGAGGACGTTATCGACATCATCGTTCGCCAGCCCGCCACTGCCCGGTTCATAGCACGCCACCTGTACAACTTCTTCGTTGCAGACGACGTCCAGGTTCCGGCGTGGCTTCACACTCCTCCGCGCGACCCGGTGGCAGTCAACATCATCGCCGACGCCTTCACCTCTTCCGGCTACGTGTTGAAGGACACGCTGCGTATGATATTCAACTCGGACTTCTTCAAGGAGTCAGCCTTCCAGCGAGTCAAGAGCCCGGCCGAGGTCGTCGCCGGAACCATGAGGCTGGTCGGCGACTTCTCCTATCCCAGGCCCGGCCTGGAAATTCTGGGCCTGGAATGCTCCTATATGGGCCAGTTCCTTTGCGACCCCCCGTCGGTGGAAGGCTGGCACTACGGGGACGAGTGGATAGACAGCGGCTCGCTGGTGAAACGCATAAACTTCTGTGCCGACGCCGTATCGACCATCGACTATCCGGGAGTCCAGGCCATTATCAACCGCATCAAAGGCATGGGCAACCTGACTCCTGCGGATCTCGTCGACTCCTGCCTGGACCTGCTGGGCCCGATTGAGGTGAACGACGGCACCCGGGACGAGTTGCTGGCCCTGGCTGAGAAGGACGGAGAGTTGAAGTGGGACACAGACGAGGAGGCCGGCGCAGCTCCCCAGCGCATCGGGGACATGCTCGCCCTGATAGCATCCACCAGGGAATATCAATTTACATAAGATAAGCCAGCGAACACCGAATTTACTGTCTTGCAGGGGGTGAAATGCCTACCGCGTACGTAAAGGGAAGAGTCTACAACTTCGATTACTCCATCGGAGGCACCGGGTTGGCAGGGAACGGCTTCTTCTTCCCCTCGGACTTCACGTTGGGTGACGATGGCCTGATCTATGTTCTGAGTAAGAGCATCGAGTTCGCCCCCGCGGCTGGAATCACCTGCTGCACCTTCGAGCCCAAGGTGCTCTGGGAGAGCCGGGGCAACGACTTCCTGAAGGACACGGGGCCTCTGCCCAGCGCCATAGCGGTGGACAAGGACAAGACGGTCTACGTGGGCGACGAGTTCAACAACCGGATTTACCTGTACGACGCGGAGGGCTCCTACGTAGGAGTCTGGAGGGACGGAGAGCAGTACGCGCCAGCCCCAGGAGAGCGCGTATTCGAGGCGCAGAACACCGTGAACAAGGGGACTCCTCTGGGCCTGTACCTGCAGAAGGTGGGCGCCCGCGACACGTTGAGCGACGGCGACATCAACGGGCCGATGGGCTTGGTCTTCGACAGTGAAGAGAACCTCTACGTCTCCGACAGCCACAACCACCGCATCCAGGTGTTCAAGAAGGACGGGACCTTCCTCAGGAAGTGGGGCAGCTATGGGGACGAGCCGGGCCAGTTCAATCTGCCCTGGGGCTTGACCATAGACAAAGAGGGCTTCGTATACGTGGCCGACTGGAAGAACTCCAGGGTCCAGAAGTTCACCCCCGACGGCGAGTACGTGGCCACCATCGGAGGCCCCGACGCTGGCGAGGGAGCATTGGACCGGCCTTCCGGCGTGGCCGTAGACAAGGACGGAGACATCTACGTTGTCGACTGGAAGGCGGCCCGCCTGAACCTCTACGACTCTGAGGGGACCTATCTATGGAAGTTCATGGGTGACTGCGAGCGTCCGTCGGTTTGGACCCAGGCCCGGATTGACTCGAACCTGGACATCACCAGGGCCAGGAAGAGGGCGGACATCTCCAAGGAGAAGTTCTTCCGGGTGCCTGTGGCGGTGAAAGTGGACGACGAGGGCCGGGTCATGGTCCTGGAGTCCGTCGGCTCCCGCATCCAGATATACCTCAAAGAGCAGGACTGGACCGACCCCCCGTTTAACTTGTAGTCAACCGCCCACTGAGGAATTCAATAGAATTGGCCGTCATGCCGTGATAGGCAGGCGGCCAAACCATTTACGCCGAAGAGGCAATCGGACGTTCGGGGATAGGGTGTTGTGAAAAAGTTATCTAACGAGGTCAAGTCACATCTTAACAAAGCACGTGAATCCGCGATTCTGGCAGTTGAGACCTACAATCGTCCTGGAACAGTCTTTCGATCTAGTGGGTACATAGTGCTAATGGCAATTGCTTGGACCGCATTGTTTCATTCCATATTTCTAAAGAACGGAGTGAAGCCATTCTACGTAAAAGCAAAAAGTGGCAGGTATGTCAGATATGAAAAAATAGATGGAGACAACAAAGCATGGGAGCTAAAGGAGTGTGTTCGACGATTCTACGAGGATGACCATCCTCCGGTACGTAAAAATCTGGAGTTCTTTATTGGTCTGAGGAACAGGATCGAGCATCGAAATATGCCTCAACTCGACGACCAAATATTCGGTGAGTGCCAGGCTTTGCTTCTAAATTTTGAAGTTTTGCTTACCACAGAGTACGGCACCCACAACTCACTAAACGAAAGTCTAGCTATAGCACTCCAATTCTCGACTATAACTCCTGATGGGAAAGCGAAGGCACTTCGACATCTGCAAAGCAAGAGCTACCATTCAGTAAGCGAGTATGTAAACCGGTTTAGAAGTAGTTTGTCCGCTGACATCGAACAAAGTATGGAGTACAGCTATCGGGTGTTTCTTGTTCCGAAGACGGGCAATCATGCGACTTCTTCGGATATTGCCGTTGAATTTATCAACCTGAATGCTCTGGACGATGACTCTCGGCATGAGTTCGAGCGAGCCGTAACTCTACTCAAGACACGGGAATCGGCAGTGGCCCATCCCGGGAAAATGAAACCGAGCGATGTCGCGAGAAATGTCCAATCTCGGCTAGGTATCAAGTTCGGTACGAACGACCATACACGGTGTTGGAAACACTTCAATATCAGACCTCCGACTAATGCTGACGATCCAACGAAGTGTGATGTCCGGTATTGCCAATACGATGTCCCGCATGGAGATTATATATACACTAACGAGTGGGAGGAGTTGCTCGTATCAAGATTGTCAGACCCTGAAAGATTTAAGAAAGTCGTCGGGAAAGTGCCGGAGATAGTGTCGGAAGCGGAAGAATAATGTTTGCTAGGCACACCTCGGAATCCGAATGAACGGAACCAACGTGCAATAGTAGTCTCCAGCTGTTCCGGCAACCATCCGCTACTCTATCCCGATGGCCCAAAACAACCCTTGTAGGGGTGGGGACGTTCGGGAAGTCCGCCTTAGAGGCTCGGTTCTGTCTACAGTACATTGTGGTAGGCCGTCAGGGAATCGAACCCTGGACACCCGGATTAAAAGTCCGGCGCTCTGCCAACTGAGCTAACGGCCCACTCTGCTGCTTGAGCAAGCAGGATACGATTCTATCAAGCGCCCCGTATGTCGGCAACCGGATTAGGGGCGATCGACGGCGTTTATGGTGTCCTGTGATTGGTCTTGGCACAGGCCAAATTGCTATTGACACCCGTTTTATCGCCGACCTATAATTCTGATTGGACTACAGACGCAGGCCTTTCGAGGCGTCTCCGTCCACTTCGTTTCCCCCGATGACTCTCCCAGCATGATGCTTGCCTCTTCCCTGGACTTGGACAGGCTCACTTTGTATGAGCGCTAAGTACGTATTCGTCACCGGTGGGGTTGTGAGTTCCGTAGGGAAAGGGATCAGCGTCGCCTCCATCGGTCGAATCCTCAAGAGCCGCGGCATATCTGTATCGGTGATGAAGCTGGACCCCTACCTGAACGTCGACCCTGGAACCATGTCTCCCTACCAGCACGGTGAAGTGTTCGTCACCCGCGACGGCGGGGAAACAGATATGGACCTGGGCCACTACGAGAGGTTCATCGACCTGGAGCTTACCAAGTCCTCCAACCTTACCGCCGGGCAGGTGTACGGGGCCATCTTGACCAAGGAGCGGAGGGGGGACTTCCTCGGCGGCACGATACAGGCAGTGCCCCACGTAACCAATGAGATAAAGTCGAGAATCCTGGCGTTGGCTGAGGAGTCGGGCGCCGACGTAATCGTCGTCGAGGTGGGGGGCACCGTCGGCGACATCGAGGGCCTGCCCTTCCTTGAAGCAATACGCCAGATGCGCAACGAAGTAGGCAGGGACAATGTGTTCTACATCCACGTCACCCTGCTGCCCCACATGTCGGCCACCGGAGAGCTCAAGACCAAGCCGACTCAACACAGCGTCAAGGAGCTCCGCACCATTGGAATTCAGCCTGACTGTCTCATCTGCCGCAGCGACCATGAGATGACCGACGCCATCAAGGACAAGCTTGCCCTGTTCTGCGACGTGACACGGGATGCCATCATACCTCTTATGAACGTCCCTACCGTCTACCAGGCTCCCCTTATCCTGGAGGACTACGGCTTGGGAGACTTGCTGGTTAATTCGCTGGGTCTCCGAAGCGGCGGCAGGGATATGACCGACTGGTCGAGGATGGTCGACAGGATTTGCCAGCCTAAGGAGAGGCTGCCCATCGCCCTGGTCGGCAAGTATGTCGAGCTTCCCGACGCCTACATCTCCGTCAACGAGGCCCTGAAACACGCGGGCCTCTTTCATGACCGGGACGTGGACATCCAGTGGGTGCACTCCGAAGACATCGAACGGGAAGGTCCAGAGGGCCTGCTCAAGACCGTTTCCGGCATCGTCGTCCCCGGCGGGTTCGGGCCAAGGGGAGTGGAGGGCATGATAACCACTGCGAACTACGCCAGGCTCAACAACATTCCGTATCTGGGGCTGTGCCTGGGACTCCAGATGATGGTGGTGGAGTACGCCAGGAACGTGCTGGGTCTCGATGGAGCCCACTCCTCTGAGATGAATGCGGCCACTGAGTTTCCGGTGATAGACATCATGCCGGACCAGCGGGACATAACCGACAAAGGCGGCACGATGCGCCTGGGCGTATATCCGTGCAGGCTCACCCCGAACACCCGGTCCCAGGCGGCCTACCATAAGGCTGAAGTCGCCGAGCGGCATCGCCACCGGTTCGAGGTCAATAACAGTTTTCGTGAGGACCTGGAGAACCGGGGCCTGCTGGCTGGAGGAATATCCCCCGACGGGCGGCTGGTGGAGATCACCGAGGTTGTGGACCACCCCTTCATGGTTGGAGTTCAGTTCCACCCCGAGTTCCTGTCCAGGCCAGACCGGCCCCATCCGTTGTTCCGGGACTTCCTGGCCGCGGCCAAAGATACCTTGAGGGAGGGTGCGCAACCTGCGCTTCCGCTCTAATGCCGGAGTCAAATCGCCTATTGGCGGACAACATCGACATGACCAGCAGGTCTAAACCAATCCGAAGTGTGTGATGAGGTGTGATGATGGAGCTGTTTCTGGACACCGCGAATATAGATGAGATACGCGACGCCGCCAGGATGGGCGTCATAAAAGGAGTAACCACTAACCCTTCACTTGCTGCGAAAGAGGGCATCGGCAAGCTCTCAGCATATAAGGAAGCGGTGCAGGAAATAGCCAACATTCTGGACGGCCCCATTTCGGTCGAGGTCGTCAGCCAGGACGTGGAAGGGATGATAACCGAGGGACGGGATATAGCAGACTGGATTCCCGACCCCTGGGTGAAGCTGCCTTCCACTCCGGCGGGCATCGAGGCAATGTCGGCCCTGACCAAGGACGGCATAAGCGTGAACCAGACTCTCTGCTTCTCGGTGAACCAGGCCCTGCTGGGCGCCCAGGCCGGAGCCACGGCGGTCAGTCCCTTCATCGGCCGGCTGGACGACATAGGCCAGGATGGAATGGAGTTAGTGGAGGATATAGTGGAGATATTCTCCACCTATGACATAGAGACCAAGGTGCTGGCGGCCAGCATCAGGCACCCCTTGCACTGCGTCATGGCCGCCAAGGTTGGAGCCGACATAGCAACCCTTCCGTATTCGGTATTGATGCAGATGTTCAAACACCCGTTGACCGACGCCGGTCAGACCCGGTTCTTGCAAGACTGGGAGAAGGTCTCCCAATAGCATTGACGCCCCGGGAGGCGTCCTCCGGACCGCCACGATGACAATCGAATTTCTACAAACCCGCGGCCCGGTTCCCAACATCAGGAGGAAGTAGATGCCCGCGACAAAAGAGCGACCGACGGTGACCATGGCTGACTTGGACTCCAAGTCCAAAGAGGAGCTTGTCTCCATCGCCGATGAGGCCGGCCTGGATGCTAACGGCCAGCTGGCCAGCCGTCCCAGGGATGAAGTCCTCAGCCGAGTGCTGCATTTCCTTGCGGACAAGGAGAATCTTTCGGCCATAGGAATCCTTGAGACGATGCCTGAGGGATACGGGTTCATGCGCCAGAAGGCCCTGCGGCCTGGCTCGGGGGACGTCTACGTATCCCAGTCCCAGATTCGCCGGTTCGCCCTGAAGACAGGGGACATGGTCACAGGACAGGTGCGGCCTCCCAAAGAGAGTGAACGGTATTTCGGCATGGTCCGAGTGGAGAAGGTCAACGGCCTCAACCCTGAAGATGCCAGGTCCCGCCAGAACTTCGAGTACCTGACTCCCATTTTCCCCGACGAGCACATCAAGCTTGAGACCACTCCCACCAACCTTACCACCCGCATGATCGACCTGTTCTCCCCCATCGGCTTAGGGCAGCGGGGTCTTATAGTGTCGCCTCCTAAGGCAGGTAAAACGACGGTCCTCAAACACATAGCCAACGGGGTCACCACCAACTGCCCCAAGGCCGAGTTGATGGTGGTGTTGATAGGGGAGCGGCCCGAAGAGGTCACCGACATGCGTCGCTCGGTCAACGGCGAGGTGTTCGCCTCAACCTTCGACGACTCAGTGGAAGACCAATGCCGCGTGGGAGAGCTGGCTCTGGAGCGAGCCAAGCGGCTGGTGGAAAACGAAGTTGACGTGGTGATCCTGCTGGACAGCATCACCCGGTTCACCAGGGCATACAACCTGGCCGTCCCCTCCAGCGGACGGACTCTGTCGGGCGGAATCGACCCGGTGGCGCTCTATCCTCCCAAGAGGTTCTTCGGCGCCGCCCGGAACGTGGAGCACGGCGGCAGCCTGACCATCATCGCCACCTGTCTCGTGGATACGGGCAGCAGGATGGATGAGGTCATATATGAAGAGTTCAAGGGAACGGGCAACATGGAACTTCACCTGGACCGCAGGCTCTCCGAGCGCCGCTTCTTCCCGGCCATAGACATACAGCGCAGCGGCACCCGGCGCGAGGACCTGTTCTTCGACGAGACCATGTTGCGGCAAGTTGTCCTCCTCCGGCGGATGGTGGCCCTTTTGGCCAACGACACCGTTAACAGCGCCGACGCCACGGAAAAGGTGCTCGAACAGCTGGCGAGGACCAAGACGAACCAGGAATTCCTTGCCAATCTGTCCAAGAACGCTTAACCCGTTCCGTTGTCCTCGTGCCCGGACTTTAGGGGTCCAACCAGCGCAACCCGATCGCGGGGGAAACATCCCCCCAGAGACTCCGGATCAAGGCGGAGCCGTCCGATCATTGCATGTATCCCGCGACGGGGAATAGGTTAAGCCCTTGGAGTCTGGCGCTCCCCTTCACCTGACTGTCGCGAAGCAGGTATCAGCCCCGTCAAGTCTAGTTGAGACAAAGCCTTCGGCATCCTTAATGGAGACGGGGAAAGGCGCCCAGCGGAATCCCGTTAAAACCCGACGTTTTTCTTGACATGCAGTGTCCGACTCGCTATAGTCTCCGTAGCTTTCACCGAGCGGGGTGAAGCGTACCCTCAAGCGAACTTCATGTTTGAGTGTTGCAATTCTTCATAACGCTGACTTTTCAGGGCGCCCCAGCGTGATTGCATGGGGCGGTTTTAGGTCAGAAAACCCGCTTGGAAGTCCTTGACAGGGATTCCGTATGGTGATTGAATAGTCTGGGTCATTCAAGGGAAGGACTCACTTTTTGTATTACGTGCATGGAACAAGTGAGAATCGCAGCCGGGTCCCTCGCCAATTCACCATACGTGGCGAGGCCAAATCTATTTCACACGGCGTTGGCGGTTAGGGGAGTTAGAGCATGACGAACAAGAGGGCGCTACTCATTCTCTCGGGAACCGGCATTTTGGTCATCATGGCGTTGACTCTCATGTGGGGGGCTCTCGTGGGTGCGGCTCCGTCGGGCGCATGGACTGGCGTCGTCGGCGTCGACCCCGGCGCAGTTTCCGATGACGAAGATGTCGGCGACGATGCCAGGACGGTGACGATCATGGTGACCGACCCCGACCTGGACACTGCGTCCTACGTCGGTAAAGGTCCCAACAACGAGCCCAACGTCCTCGGAGATGACGAGGACGGGATAACCGTTACCGTGGACGCCTCTCAGCTTGGGGGGACCGGGGTTGTGGAGCTCAAGGTTCCGGTTGACCTGGACGCCGACGGAACAGCGAACGACTCCTCACCGATAGGGGACTACGACGGAGACGGTGACGTCGACGTCAACGACATCGTAATAGTCGATACTGACTTGGACGCCGACGGCACTGACGGTGACATTGCGGTGGCTTCGATATTCAACGCGGGCCGCGGCCAGGTCACCTTCAACATATTCCAGACGGGTCTGAGCGCCGCCCAGCCGGTGCAGATAAAGTACGTGGCTGCGAGCAGGCAGTTTACCAGGGCGGCCAAGAGCGGGCTTACGGCGACCCACGAACTTGAGGCGGACTTGGCAGAAGACGGAACGGTCATGATTCCGTTGGAAATCACCACCCTACCGCTCCAAGACGCCAACGGCGACGGCTCCATAAACGAAAAGGACGTTACGGCCATCGCTGTGGGAGAGAGCGAAGTGACGCTTGAGGTCACGGACATAGGCGACGCCGGCTCGGTAGGCAGCTACCTGGACGGTTCCGCTGCCGGCCACATGATTGAGGTCACTCTCACAGAGGGCGACACGCTGGAGGCAGGCGCGAAAATAAGAGTAACCTACACCGGTCTGGAAGACCTCGTCACGGTGAGAGGCGCCAGAGACGTGGCTCACAAGATACGTCTCAGGGAGACCGGCCCGAGCACCGGCGTGTTCGTTGGGTCCATCAAGGCCATCAACGGTGAAGACCCTGCGGTCGAGGACTTCAGCGACTACGGTCTGATGCCGCAGATGGATGCAACGGACCAAATCACCCGGATAGCTGTGATTCAAGGGGACAACATAACAGTCACCTACAACGACAGGTCCAACGCGGCGGGCGCGGCCCAGGCCGTCACCAAGATAATCGACGTGGACCCGGACCCGCCCACCTTCACCAACATCACCCCGTCGGACGGCTCCTCTACCAACGACCTGACCGCCGAGCTCAGCGTTGAAGTGTCCGACACTATCGGGGGAGTCAACCCGAAGTCGGTAATGCTCTCCGTTGGAGTCAACGGCGGCGCATTGGAAGAAAGGGACTCTGAAGAAGTAACCGTGGCGGAGACCAGCGAAGGAAGCGGTGTATACAAGGTGTCCTTTGCTGTGAACCAGATCGCGGAGGTCAAGAGCGCCATTGATGACGACACGACGCTCGATCTGAACGTCGAGTGGGCGGTCAATGTCAAGGACGTTGCCGGCAACCAGGGCGACAGTGGCTCCCAGATGCTGAGAATCCTGAAGCAGACTCCTCGATTGGACGGAGCGGCAACAGGAAACAACTGGGACGGCGAAGCGGTGAGCACCGCTAAGACGGCCAACGGCGACGACAGGACCAGCATTGAGGTGATGTTCTCGGTGCCGCTAAACGGCGCCAGCGTGGACGCCGACGACTTTACCGTGGACGGAGCAGTGCCCTCGGACGCGGAGCACTTCAGCGGTGCGTCCAGCAGCGTGTTCCTGACTGTGCCCGCTTTGGCCCCGGATGCAACTCCGACCGTGGCCATAGTGGGTGAGGTGGAAGACACCGGAGGAAACGTTATCGACAGTGGCTCGACGACAGCATCCGACGGAATCGCCCCCGACCTGACTGTGACTTTCGCCGGAGGCAACTACTCCAAGGCGGGAGTAGAAGTGTCCGTGGTGTCCGACGAGCCCATAGCCGGTAGCCTGCCCAGCCGGGATGTATACAAGTGCACCACCAGCGCTGACAACTGCGACGGCGCCGCCTCCCACACAACGAGGAGTTCGGTGGTGGAAACTCGGACGGAGTGGACCTTCAGCATGTCCGGGTTCGGAGTTGGACGGTACTCCCTCATAGTGGGAGCCCAGGACACTGAGGGGAACAAGGTGCAAGCCGGAAGCATGAACTCCAAGAAGGGGCTCTCCTTCGAAATAGACAAGAGTCTGCCAGCGCCTGTGAAGGACGTTGACGGAACCGATGTGCTGGACACCGTTCCGGCTCCGGGCGGATCGATAACCCTTGGAGACACGACGCTCCTGCGCATCAGGTGGGAGACGGAAGCCGACGAATACGTTGGAGACTCCCATGTGACCGTGTGGATAACCAAGATGGAGCTTGACGGGGTCGACGTAAGCGATCAGGTCAGCACCCGCGACAACAAGAACTTCACCATCACGGTGAGCAAAGAGCTGCTGGGAGCGACTCAGGCAGACCAGCTAGGCAGCCACAGCCTGGTGTTCAATGCGACGGACGAGGCAGGCAACGCACTGTCCGCGGACGCGAAGCTGGACTTCACGGTTGCGTTGAGAGACCTGTACCAGCTCAACCTGAACCCGGGCATCAACTTGGTGTCGCTGCCTTCTGACCCGGCGAGCACCAACATAAATGACGTGATAACGTCTAGCGACAACATCAACCTGGTGTTCACGTACAACCCGGCCGACCCGCGAGGCCCGTGGCTCTTCGCCTCAAGGGAGAGCGTCGACGACCCGTTCACCGGCGACCTGGAAACGATAGACGGGAACCAAGCCTACTTCATGCGGGCCGTATCCGACGTGACGCTTAAGGTGGACGTGCCGCCGACCGACCCGTCCCGCCCGGCTCCGCCCAAGACGTTCAACGTGGTGCAGGGCTGGAACCTGGTGCCGGTGTCTGACATAACCCGGCAGGCGTTCGACAGCACAATAGACGCTGACTCCTACCTGACAGGAATCGACTGGACTAGGGCGCTCACCTACGACTCCAACGAGGCCCAGCCTTGGGTGGTTGTCAGCCCGGGAACAGGAGCCGGTTTGAAGGTTGGATTCGGCTACTGGCTGTGGGCCAACAAGGCCGGTCAGATAATCCCAGGCGGCTAGACGTAAGCGCAGCCGATAAGGTCCGTTCATAACGGATTAAGGGCAGACCATACCAAGAGCCCTCCCCAGGATGCGGGGAGGGCTCTTGATTTGCCCGACAGGTCACGCAGCCGAATACACCGCATTCGGCTCCTTGGCGGAGTCGACACGGCTTCCGCTTTCCTTACGGGCGCTGTGAGGCGGCGGCTAGGAATTTGCCTGGTTGCTTTGATATTGACTTGTACTTTATAGACGTCCAGGGACTACAATAGAGGGTGGAGTGGATGCCTGGAGTCTGCCGGGCGCCGGTCACAGATGCAGAGGAGGTAAGGGTGGCGGCTAACGGTCTTTGGAGAGCAGTTTCGCTCGTGGCCGCGATAGTGGGAGCCGCGGCAATCATGGGAATCGGACAGCCCCAGGCGTTGCCGGATATCCCCAACGTTTTCAGCGGTGCGGTCACCATAGCAGGAGAACCCGCCCCCGATGGAGTTGAGATATTTGCTCGTGTAGGCGCCTATCAATCCAACGTGGCCCGACCTGGGTTCGAAGCAGGCGAACGTCCCGTTGTTCTCACCAAAGACGGACGGTATGAAAACCTGAAAGTGCAACCTACCGGCTCCGGCAACGTAGGCCGCACCATATCCTTCTTCGCCACCTACGGCAATGGCGAGGTGCAGGCCCAGGAAACAGTCACATTCAGACCAGGTCCGATTTTCGAGTCCAATTACGATTTGACCTTTAACGAATTGCCGCCAGGCGAACCGCAACCCACGCCAGGTGAGACAACCGAAGCTGGCACCCCCGCACCAGATCCCACTCCAGCTGAACCTACTCCTCCGCCAAGCCCCAGTCCCACGCCGGTGCTGCCCATACCCGGAGACCCCAAGATTCCGCAGATCTCCCAGCTGGCCCTTGTGTTGGGTGCGGCAGCCATTATTGCGGGAGGCGCGGCGCTGCTGGTGTTGCGGCGCAGGAAAGTCTTGTAGGCGCTAACTAGGGTGTGCTCAGAATAAAGCCGTATGTGGGCGCCGAAGCCCCTAACCTGCCATTCCGAACGTAGTGAGGAATCTGAGAATGTTGTTCAGAGTGGTGCAACGATTCTACTGACAGCCTCTTTCCGTAGTCCGTTGCATCTTTCAGTGCGCAGGTTTGATAACAACGACTTCCTCACTGCGCTGCGCTCCGTTTCGGAATGACAGTGAAGGAGCGTAAAGACGTAGGTTATAGCGTGAGCGTACTCTAGACGCGGCGTTCGAGGACGGCGACCCGCAGCTCGGCCGGCAGGTTTGTCGCAGTCACATTGAGCCTGTTCTGAGGTTGGGTTTCCCTCAGGCTCATCTCTCGCATGAAAGGCTCTAGGTCGCTCTGCGTTGATGATTCCATGCCTGGAATCGAGTAGTGCATGGGAACTACGATCCTGGGTTCCAGTGCGTGAATCATCACCGCAGCTTGAGACGTGGAGATGGTGGAGCCGCCTCCCACCGGCAGGAACAGCACGTCCATAGGAGTAAGCTCCTCCGCCTGTCGACTGGTCAAGGTGGAGCTTACGTTTCCAAGGTGGCAGAGGCGCACCCGTTCCATTTCTATCAGATAGGCGGTGTTGCGCTTTCCCCCCGGGTCGGTTTCGCCGGGCGGAGTCATCACTCCAGTGATATACACTCCGGACAGTTCGTACTCGCCGGGACCGCTAAGGACTCTGGGGTTTCCGGAGATGCCCTGAGAATATGCGTGGTGGGGATGGTCATGGCTGACGGTCACTGCGTCGGCTTGCTGGGAGCCCATGTCGAGTCCCAGAGAGCTTGAATATGGGTCGGTGATAATGGAAACGTCTCCGGAGCGGAGCCGGAAGCAGGAGTGGCCAAGCCAGGTTATGTCCAAGTTTTAGACCCCTTCCAGCGATTTACGATAGCCCACCCAAGGGGCAACGAAAGCGAAGCCAGCATCAGCTTCATCAGGTCTCCAACGATGAAGGGGTAGAGCCCCCAGACCAGAGTCTGGTCCCAAAGGCCTGTCCCTACAATCTGCAGGTCTTTTTGGGCTATCCACAACGCGAGCCACAACAGTCCAGGCACGTACAGCAGGACGTTGCCCAGGAACAAGCCGAGGTGGACCCAGGGCTTCCTGTCCCACTGTCGTTCGGCCAGCCAGCCGACCAGCATGGCGGCCATGATAAATCCGATGATGTATCCGAAACTGCCCAGGGCCCAGATGCTGGCCGGGTCCCAGATAAATGTCCGGGTGCCGTCCCACGACCCCGTGGATGACAAAATGAAGTGAATATGCCAGGAGGCGTCGGTTCCGCCCACGCTTGGGGCAAAAACGGGAATTCCGATGATTCCCATGAGAAGGTACGTGCCCAGACTGGCGCCGCCCCTCCGTAAACCCAAGGCCCCTCCCGTCACGAGGACGGCGAAGGTCTGTCCGGTTACAGGCACCTCCGTCCAAGGAACCTTAATTGCTATCTGGGCGCAGAGGGCAACGAACCATGCGAAACCCAGGACCAACGCGACTTCACGTGCAAGCCACTTGATACGGGTGTCCACCTGCGGAGTGGGGAAGACCGCCGCAGCAAGTGTGGGGGCTGTGGTCGATGCACTCATTTGAAGCTGTTGTCCTTTGTTTCTCTAGGTTCGCTGGCCTGTTTCCAAGCCGCCAAGCTATTCAATCAACATAACGAATCGGCTGTCAAGGACTTCTATGGGTATCTTCAGAGCCAAATCGAACTTTACATTCCATAACAAAACTAGACGATTGGAAGCTAAGCCGCTTGACAGGCATAAGAGCCGATGCTAGATTCCCTTCTAACTCACAGACGCTCCAGGCATTGACGGGTAAGGGTGGTTAGAGTGAAAGCAGCCACGCAACCGATGAAGGAACGGACCGGCGTTGTGCTCAAGACCCTGGTGAGTGAGTTCATCAACACGGCCTCACCAGTGGGGTCCGGAGACATAGTCCGAGTATCGCACCTCAAGGTCAGCTCGGCGACCGTCAGAAACGAGATGGCGGAGCTGGAAGAGGGCGGCTACATCAAGAGGCCCCACATATCCGCTGGCGGCGTCCCCTCGGACAAGGGCTACCGGTACTACGTGGAAACCCTGGACGAACCGCCCGACCTGCCTGTCAGCATGAAGGACGAGATAAGGGACCAGTTCCGGCAGGCCGACATGGACATGGAGGTATGGGTCCAGACAGCGGCGTCGGCCTTGTCCGACACCCTGGGGAATATGGCTATAGTCACCCTTCCCCGCTCTGAGGCCAACCGCCTGAACTACATACAGTTGGTCTACTTGCAGGACTTCCTCGCTCTGGTAATCATCGTTCTGAGGGGGGCGACGCTGACGAAGCAGTTCCTGCCGCTGGAGGAACCCACAACCCAGGACGAACTGACCCGGGCCGCCAACAAGCTGAACGAGAACATCGCCGGGCTAAAGCACAGCGAGATAGTGGACAAGGAAAGGGACCTGGAGCTCACTCCCCTGGAG
>DAOUJI010000030.1:0-18697 GCA_034422875.1 Dehalococcoidia bacterium
GGGCGACACGGCAGAAGGCTCCGGGAACTATGCGGGTCTGGCGTCCCTGGAGCACAAAGGGCCGGAGGTCAACGTGACGGGGTTCGAAACGGCCGTCAATCAGACACGGCGACCTGGAAAGAGCCAGAGTCGGCTGGGAAATGAAGTCGGCAGGGTTGGCCCGTATCTGGGCGGCGTACCGTTCCCGCTCCTCCGCCGTTGAGTGAGGCCCCACCAGCATCCCGTATCCCCCGGACTCTCCAACCCGCTTGACCACCAGGTCCTGGAGATTGTCCAGGGTGTATTCCAGGTCCTCCGGCCTCCGGCAGAGGCGGGTGTCCACATTAGCCAACAGCGGCTCCTCGCTCAAATAGTAGCGGACCATGTCCGGAACGTAGGTGTACACACTCTTGTCGTCAGCCACTCCTGTCCCTGGAGCGTTGGCGATGGTCACGTTCCCCTTTTGCCAGGATCGGACCAGCCCGGGAACGCCCAGCATTGAGTCTTTTCGAAACACTGCAGGGTCGATGAAGTCGTCGTCTACACGGCGGTACACAACGTCCACACGTTGCAGCCCTGTTGTGGTGCGCATGTAGACGAAATCGTCACGCACCAGGAGGTCTCGACCCTCCACCAGTTCTGCGCCAATCTCGTGGGCCAGAAAAACATGCTCATAAAAGGCGGAGTTGTAGACTCCCGGGGTGAGCAGAGCGATGATGGGGTCAGGTCGCCCTTCCGGAGACAATTCCCTGAGGGTTTCCAACAGGGCTCTGCCATAGTGTTCGACCTCTCGGACTCGGGAGGTGCGGTACAGGCGTCGCAGGTTTGCCTTGGACGCCTTGCGGTTGGCGAGCATGTAGGATACGCCCGAAGGAACGCGCAGGTTGTCTTCCAGCACCCGAAAGCCGTCATTGGTTCGCACCAGGTCAGTGCCGCAGATGGCGACCCAGGTCCCGTGAGGCGCTGGGAATCCTCGCATTTCTGCCCTGTATTGTGGGCACCCGCTCACCAAGTCGGCGGGGACCACACCGTCACGGACGATACGCGATTCCCCGTAGACGTCTTCCAGGAAGAGGTTCAGGGCCTTAAGGCGCTGGGTCAGCCCCGCCTCCAGGAGCCGCCACTCCGCGCCCGACATCACCCTGGGCAGACAGTCTATGGGGATGATTCGCTCGTCGGCCTCGTTGTCGCCGTAGACTGTGAATGTGATGCCTTCGTTGGAGAAGGAACGAGTCACCCGTTCCTGGATGGCGTTGATGTCTTCCGTAGAGAGGCGGGTCAGAGTCTCATAGAGTTGGCGGCAATGTTCGCGTGGAGCGCCGCCGGGCAGGAACATCTCGTCGTAGATGGACGGGTCAATGTTGTAATTGTCGAAGTCCATCGATTCTTCCGCTGACTGGTTCACTGACGACAGATTACACGATGGCGAGAGCGATTGTCTGCAACGCCCTGCTCCAACCAGAACAGGAATTCCCAGGGACCCTTATGCCGGGAGGCAAACCCCTACAGGTCCGTACGGTACACGTAGCGGGTGTCCCAGAGACCGTATAAGGTGGGCGTGGAATTGCCGAAGACGTTCCGGACCGCACTTAGACGTTCCGAAAGGGTCGTGTATATTAACGGCACGTTCTCCGCAACAATTTCCTGGGCCCGGAGGTAATAGCCGATCCTCTTGGCTCGGTCCAGTTCCTGGCTGCCTGTGATGTACAACTCGTCGATCTCGGCTTCCCATTCCGTAGCCGGCTGCGACTGGTTTGGGTTCCACAGATGCAGGTTCTCGCTGCTGTGCCAGACGGTGATTCCGCCGTGGGGCTCCGTCCCGCCGGTCAAGCCGATGACCATAGCCTCCCAGTCATAGGTTGTGGTCAGATGGCCTACGAGGTCGCCGAACTCGATAAGCTGGAAGTCCACCTTGAGCCCGATTTGTTCCATGCCCTGGCTGATAACGGCGGAGGCCCTTTCGCGGACACTGTTTCCAGTGTTGGTCACCAGTGAAAACTCTATGGGGTTGCCCGCCCCGTCCTCACGTATGCCGTCTCCGTCTGTGTCGGTCCAGCCAAGGCCGTCCAGCATGTCGTTGGCCTTGTCCAGGTCGTATTCGTATTTCCTTACGTCCGGGTTGTGGAAGTCGCCCGCAGCCGGACTAATGGCGGCCCACTGCGGATATCCGAGGCCGTGGTGCACGGCATCAATGATTGCGTCCTTGTCTATGCTGTGGGCGACGGCCTGCCGGAACTCCTTGTTCTGGAACCACGCCAACTTTTCGGGAGCTATGTAGGGGTCGCCGGTTTCAGAGTCCTTGCCGGGATTCATGTTGAATCCTAGAAACGTGGTGCCGAAGGCTGGGCCCCGCCTATATATCGTGAAGTTGCCTTCCTCCTGTTGGGGCTCCAGGTCCGCGAATTCCTCGCCCAGGACCCCGTGGATGTCGGACTCACCCGCCAGGAACTTCGCCAGCTCGGTCTCCAGGTCAGGAACGATGTTTTGAACGACTCGATCCAGGTATGGAAGGCTGTTTCCGGCTTCATCCTTGAGCCAATAGTCGGGGTTACGCTGCATGATGACCCGGGACATGGGTTCGTAACTTTCGATGGTAAAGGGGCCGGTGCCAATAATCTCCGCCGGGTCCGTCTCGATGTCCCATGTCTCAATGAAGGAGCCGTCGTCTACGTGCTTCTCCAGAATGTGCCTCGGGTATATCGCCGTCCCCATAGAGCGTAGGAACGGTGCGAACGGCACGGGGAGGACGCATTCGACCGTGTAGTCATCCAAAGCTCTGACCGTCATAGGCGACTCCTGCCACTGACCGGTCTCCTCGTCTAGAAAGCGGAAGTTGAATGTGGGTCGGCTGCTGGCTGGTATGTCGTCGTTGTAGATGATGCTGTTGAAGGTAAAGTCCACGTCGTAGGCGGTGAAAGGTTCTCCGTCGTGCCAGTTGACGTCCCGACGAATGAAGAAAGTCCATGTCAGGCCGTCGTCTGAACGGGACCAGGACTCCGCCAGGGCCGGTTCCACCTCGTCGGTCAGCCACGACACCTCGGTCAGGCCCTCGAAGAGGTATCCCAACACACCTGACGAAGAGGCGTCGTTGGCAATGGCCAGATTGAAAGTGAGCGGCTCGGAAATGGTGGCGAAGGTCAGTGTGCCGCCATGCTCGCCGATAGCGTACTCGAACTCTTCGGCGTTCTTCTTGAGTTGGTCGACCACGTCCGGTTCGGGAGTGGCGGTCGCGGGCAAAGGAGTGGCCGTGGCCGGTTGAGGCGTAGATGTGGAAGGTAGAGCCGTAGACGTAGGAGCGGGGCCGTCTCCCGTGCATGCTGCCAGTGTGAGCAGAGAAACAACCAAAAGAATCGGAAAGCTCCATCGGAGTATTGTCTTGTTCACTCCGGCAGCAAGTCTCGAAATCAAGCCGTTTCTGGACAACATCATAGGCGTCTTCCTCATACTTACGGGGATATAAGTACACCCGTCTGGGTCATTGGTGGGAACGAACTCGGGTTCGTGATGTCACCCGCCCATCCTTATACCACTGGAGTATGGACCACGCAAGGACTGATACCCTGTATTATTCATGATTTCTTTCGTCAACAAACGTTCGGGCATGGAGGGTCAGTCTGATCGTACGGAAAGTCCATTGGATGGCGTGGACGGCGTTGGGGTGTTGGGCGGGTCTAGGCAACAGGAGCTTCAACCTCATCGTCGGGAGCGGTCACTATGCCGGACGAGGGCAGCTCCACCGTCATCAGGGTGAACTCGCCAGGCGCCGAGTCCACTCGTATGGAGCCGCCGTGCTGGCGCACGATGTCGTTGCATAGGGACAGCCCCAGCCCTGTTCCCTTATCGGTGGGTTTGGTCGTAAAGAACGGGTTGAATATCTTTTCAATGACATCGGGCGGCATTCCAGACCCGTTGTCCCTTATTCCTACTTCGCACCGTTCCTCAGTCCGGCGGGTGGTCAACGACAACGTCGGCATATAGCTTCCGCCGTCCCCGCTGGCTTCGGCGGCCTTCCTTCTCTCGTCTGTGGCGTAGCATGCGTTGCTCACCATATTGAGGAATACGCGGCCCAGGTCCTGGGATATCACGTTTAACTCGCCCATTTCCGGGTCCAGGTCCACCTCGATGTGAAGCTGGAAGTCCGGGTCTGTGGCCCTGGCGCTGTGGTAAGCCAGGCGCGCGTGTTCTTCCAGCAACTGGTTGATGTCGGTGGCCTGGGGCGCCCCAGGACCGCGGCTCATGGACAGCATATCGTTGACGATGCGGTTGGCGCGGTCTCCGTGGGACTGTATGCGCTCCAGGTTGCCCTTCAGGTCGTCGGAGATGTCTTTTATGAGTCCCATCTGCTCCTGAGTCAGCTCTCCATCGCCTTCATTCAGCGTCTCCTCGAGCTCACCGAGCAGTTCCTCGGATATCTGGGAGAAATTCTTAACGAAGTTAAGCGGGTTCCGAATTTCGTGGGCCACTCCGGCCGTAAGCTCACCAAGGGCGGCCAGTTTTTCCCGCATGACGATTTGGTCCTGGGCCGTCTGCAGCTCAGCCAGCACTCCCTCAAGTTCCTCGTTCTTGCCCTGAAGCTCCTCGGCTAACTTCTCTACAAGGTTCAGTCGCTGGACTTCCAAGGCGTGTCGGCGGAACACCTCAAGGGCGGCGGCCATGTCGGCCACCTCGTCCCGACCTTCTATCTCGACCCGGGTTTCCAGGTCTCCCCCTGCCATGCGCCGCATCCAACCGGACAGCATGGCTAGACGACGCAGCAACACCCGTCCCACGAACAGCCAGGCGAGGAGCACGGCGCCGCCGATGCTGACGCCGCTAATGGCAAGCAGCAGTGTGCGGCCCGTCAGGACCGCCTGTTCGGAGGCGGCGGTGGCTTCCTGTGCGCTCAATTGGGCTTCGGCTACCAGTTCGTCCACCTGCTCCACAAGGTCAACGGCTATGCCCCGGTTGTCAGCCAGCAGGTCCCCTTGAACCTCGGACAATGCCAAAACTCTGTAACTCAAGTCGAAAGCATTCTGGTCATGCATCCCCAACTCCAATAACCGGCCAAAGAGGGGGGCAAGATCGTCGTGCAGCGGAGAGCCTCGCAGGGATTCCAGGTTCCGTTCGATGTGACCGGCGGAAGACTCGAACCTCTCCCTCAACGGCTCGACGGTGTCAGGGTCGGATAGGGTGAACGCGCTGGAAAGCAATTGGGTCGCTATGTTGGCGTGAGCTTGAAGCTCGGCGAGATAACGAAACCGGCCTATCTCTCCCTCGGAGAAGTGGACATCCCGAGGTTCCGGTAGAAGCGAATTGACTTCGCTGGCGCCCGCGAGCGTGTCGGGATTGCGGTATCCTGTCACCGTGAAGAAGTACTGGTCGTCGATGGCCGGGTTTATGGCCGTCTCCAGTTGAGCTCGGAGCCCGGGCTGGTTCCTGGTTCCGGAAAGCTCCACGCTCACGGCGTTGGTGCGTTCGGCAAGTTCAAAACGTTCCAACATGCCGCTCTCCACAGACTGGATGTTCTTCACCAACAAATCGGCGTTGGAACGGATGCTTTCGAACCGCTCGTCTTCCCTGCCTCCTTCCAGACGATCAAGCTCCATCTCGAATCCCTGGTGGGCTTCAGCTATGCTGTCGGAAACCACGGAGAACTCTTCGCGGGTCTCGGACGCGGTCAGGTTCGGGGCTGCAGCGGCGAGGATTCCTCCGTAACGCGCCACGCCAAACGCCGCCGCCATTGACGGCACGCTTTCATCGTTCACCCTCCCTTGCGCCGCTCCTACACTGTTGAACGAGAACCATCCAACCAGACTGGCCGCTATGGTCAGGCAGACCGCACCTCCCAGCGCGATATACAACTGGGTGGAGATGCGGTACCGCAGGTCGAGAATGCGTTTGAGACGTTCGTTCATTGCCCCAGCGCCCCTGCGAGAGTGGCAAGTTCGTAATCTCCGTCTTCTCCGATCATGGTCAGGAACACAGCATCGGAACCCTGGTTGTCCAGTCCTCCGTATTGCAGTCGAAATCCATCCAAGTCGATTACATCCGCACCCAGTAGACTGTTAAGAAAACACTCCCGAGTCGTTTCCCGTCCGCACATTTCGAGTCCAGCCACGGCCAACCGACCGGCCAGATAGCCCTCAAGCGACACGAAACCAGGGACCGCATCGGGTATATGGTCCCACAGGGCGTTCAAGTATTTGGTGATTATGGGCTGCGATTCGTCGGTTGGGAAGGGCACCACCTGGGTGACGAAAACGCCTTCTCCAGTGGCGCCCAGTTCCTCGGCAAGCGCGTTGCTGCCGACGAAGGAAACGGTCATGAACACTGCGTTCGTTCCCAGGCGCTTGGCCCAGGCAATTGAATGCGCCACGGGTTCATAGGCGCCGATCAGAATTACGGCTTGCGGGTCAGCCCTGAGAAGATCGAGCACTCCGGTTTTCACTGACGTAGTGTTCCGCGCGTACAACCCTACAGCGACCGGCTCCATGTCACGGCGTTCCAGGGCCAGCCGGACCCCCCTGTAGCCCGCGCGTCCGAAGGAATCATCCTGGTACATCACTGCTATCCGTTCGAAATTCAGGTCACCCGTCAGTTGGGCCACCATCGATTCGGTCTCATCGTAATAGGAAGCGCGCAAGTTGATGATGTTTTCCCATTCTTGTTCACGCAGGAAGGCGGCGCCGGTGAATGGGGCTATATAGGGCACACCCTTTTCGGCGGCTATCGGTGTAGCCGAGCGGGACGTGGGAGTGCCCACGGCTCCTATCAATGCGAAAACCGATTCCTCTTCAATCAGGAGAGTAGTGTTGGCGATGGCCAATTCGGGTTCGTAGGAGTCGTCGAGGGAAATCAAGTCCAGCTGCCGACCGTGGACTCCGCCGTTACGGTTTGCTTCTTTAAAGGCAGCCCGTATCCCGAGTCTCATGCCGATGCCTAGTTGTTGTGCCGGTCCGCTAAATGCGGCGGACTGGCCGAAGACAATCCGGTCGTCGAAAACTCCCGGTTCCGGCCCGGATGCGGAGTCCGACTCCGCAGTTGGCGTTGGGACCGTTGGGGCTTCGGATGTGGCGGTTGGGCCGTCCTGAGTGCATCCGGTAAGAGCTCCTATGACGGAGAGGGCGATTGCAGCCCCTACCCCGCACAGGAATGTTGCGGAGCGGCGGGGTTTTGGGTTCACTCAGCCCTTCGTTTGGCCAAGGCAAGATGGTTCTTGCCCTGCTCCCGTCTGTAGTGCATCTCGTCCATCATGGTGCGGACGAAGAACAGCCCGAGGCCTCCTATGGGACGTTCGTCTATTGGCGCGGAGGTGTCCGGCTCGACAGCGTCGTTGAGCGGATCAAAAGGCCTCCCGTCGTCGGTGATTTCGATGGTGATGGATTCCTCTTCCGATGAAAGAGACACCTCGATTACGCTGACCTCTCCTCCGTAGTTCACGATGTTCACGCCCAACTCGTCGAGGACGAGGTTGACTTTGAATTCGAGGTCCGGAGACCATTGCTCCTTCATGGCCAAGTCTTCAACGGCGGCGGTGATTTGCTGGAGCTCGTCAAGAGCGGGCCTAATCTTCAAGGAGACTTGGGCGCTCAATGGTCGCCTCCGATGTGACGCAGCGCCAGGCAGGTAATATCGTCGGATTGCGCCGTCTCACCTGCAAAGACGCTCACGGCCTCGAGTATCGCCTGGGTCAATGAGTGGGAGTCCCCTAACAGATTGTTCTGGAAGACTTGTCGCAGGCGATCAAGCCCAAACTCTTCGCCCTCTGCGTTCATCGCCTCGGTGACTCCGTCGGTGTAGCAAACCAAGATGTCTCCCGGAGCGCAAATTACGGTGTTCTGGTTGAAATTGATGTCCGGCATTACCCCTAGGGCTACGCCGCCCGTGGACGGAATAACGGTTGAACTTCCGTCAGGATGGACTATCAGCGGAGGGTTGTGACCGGCGTTGGCGTAGGTCACCTGCCCGGTAGCCGGGTCATATACGGCGTACAGGACTGTAACGAACATCATGGTTTCGTTGTCCGGGTAGAGCAGGTCGTTCACTTCCTTCAAGACGTCGCCGGGTTCAGGGTGCCCTATGGCGGCGCCCTTCAACAGCGTTCGACTTGACATCATGAAGAGGGCTGCCGGCACTCCCTTGTCGGATACGTCGGCGATAGCCAGCCCGATCCGGTTATTGTCCAGGCGTATCACGTCGAAGAAGTCACCGCCTACAGTGCGAGCGGGGTCCATGCTGCCGAAGAGCTGATAGCTGGGAGCCTCAGGAAATTGTCCTGGGAGAATCGATTGCTGGATGTTGCTGGCAATGTCCAACTCGTTCTGAAGCGCCACCAGTTTGTCCCGGGAGGACAATGCCTCGCGCCACTCCATAAGGTGGCTGAGGGTCCGCTCGATGGTGACTTCCAAGTCCTCGAAGTCGACGGGTTTGGTGACGAAATCGAAGGCGCCTCGGTTCATGGCGGTGCGGATGTTCTTCATGTCTCCGTATGCGGAGATGATCACGCACCGGAGGTTAGGATCGACTTTGGGAATCTGTTCCAACAGGGCCAATCCGTCCATCTTGGGCATGTTGATGTCCGAAAGGACCATATCTATGTCTTTTTCCTGGTTCAGCTTGTCAAGGGCATCAAGCCCGTCATGAGCAAACACAAACTCGTATCGGCCTGCTCGTATCGCGCGCCGCATCCGTTGCAGCACCATAGGCTCAACGTCCGGCTCGTCGTCCACCACAAGTATTTTGAATTGTGCGTCCACTGAGAGAACCCCTGCCTTAGCTGTTGACTACAGCAACGGCTTCGTCCTTGGAGTTGTGGATCGGTATGATTTGTGAGAAGCCGCTGATTTCGAATATCTCACGAATGGGTTCCGTGGGCGAACAGACCACGAAATTGGTGTTTGCTGACCGTAGAGTCTTCGCCACCATGAGAATGACGCGGAGGCCCGCACTGCTGATGTATGAGAGTCCTCCAAGATCCAACACTACAGCCGAACCGCTTCCATCGTTGACGGCTCCCAACTCTTCCTGAAATTGGCTCGCATTCGCGCTGTCGACGCGGCCGCTGGCTACGGCGACTAGAGTTGATCCCTCGCGTTCGATTGTCACTGCCATTGGTCCGCCTCCTAAAAGGTCTTAGGGGATATTTCAGGTTCTAGAAACTCTTCCAATATCGTGCATGTTTAGCTCGCTAGTGTAACATATTATCATATCTTCCAAAATTGGACAGCGCCCAGCCCGCCCAGTCTGCCTGACGGGCTTCCCGACCTGGCTTCTGCAATGGAACGAATGCCTCTGTATGGCGGTGGAACGGCCTTATGCGGGGTCGCGAAGCTGTCTAGGCTCTATCTATGATTGTAGCTTCAACCGCCGCACTGCGCCACTAGTACAGCACGGCGACCAGGATAGCCTAAGGCCCTCTATCCGCCTGCCGGAGCAGGGAAGGCGTAGACGCTGCCGTCCAGCGCCCCCACGTACAACACTCCGTCGGACACTGTGTATGACGGGACGCCGTCGAAGTAGCCCTTCTGGAATTTCCAGAGTTCTTCGCCTGTAGCCGCGTTGATAGCTCGCAGGTTGCCGTCGCTGGATTCGGCGTAAAGCACACCGTCGGTCACTGAGGGTGAAGCCAATCTCGAATCCGTTCCCTCACGGCTCCAGACGAGGTCGCCAGTGGCGGCATTCAGTGCGTAGAACTGGCCGTCTTCCGACGACGTGTACACCATGCCGTCAGCGACCAGAGGTCTGATGTTGATGAGTTCGCTGGCTTCGTATGACCAGATTGGTTGCCCTGTTGCAGCATCGAGAGCGTACAAGATGTCATTCGGTGAGAAGTAGTAGACACCGTCCACGACTGTTGCCGTGAAGTCCCTCGCGGGGTACATCTCTGTGTCGTAGCTCCATATCTCTGCTCCGGTCGCCTCGTCAAGAGCATGGGCCGTAGTTACCGCTGTCAAGTAAACCACTCCGTCGACGACTGTGGCAGGAGATTCGGCCCCTAAGCTGACGCTGAAGCTCCAGGACAGCTCTCCGGTGGAGGCGTCCAGGGCGTAAAATTCACCGCCTTCGCCGGGCATGTATACCTTGCCGCCAGCCACCGTCAGGGCGAACCTGTCTATATAAGGATATGGCATCGGGGAGACCCAAAGGACATCGCCTGACTTGGCGTTTACAGCATGGAGCTTTTGGTCCCCATCTGCTCTGGCTTTGAAGTAGACGACTCCCTTGCTTACGACAGGTGAGTATTGCACCCAATCTTCTGTGTCGTGGCTCCACAGCTCACTTCCTGTGGATGTGTCCACGGCATAGACGTGGTTGTCGTTGGACCCCACGTACACCACGCCGTCTACCACGGTTGGGGACGACCGTACTACGTCCCCGGTCCTGAAGCTCCCCAGTTCAAACCCCGTTGAGGCGTCCAGAGCGTATACGTTGTTGTCATCGGAGCCGACGTACACTACTCCGTCAACCACGGTGGGCGCGTTAACGACGAACCCTCCGGTGGGATGGCTCCAGAGCATGTCGCCCCCCGACTGCATGGAATCCTGAGGACCCTCGCCCATCATCAGCTCAGGGGCGCAAGTCACGATCCCGATGGTGAATATCTGCATCGCTTCCATGTCGGAAGGCTTGGCGCCCGGCATGGAGGCCGCGAGTATTCCGGCCACGTCGATCTCCAGCAACAGGTCCCGCAGGCACTGTTCCGCCTCCTCATTCAATCCACCCGCCTGCCCCTGGAAGGTGGCGAGGAACAATGTGGAGGCGGTTTCTTTAGACAGACACCGGAAAATCGATGGAATCGAAGTCTCGCCACCGCTTTCGGACATGACCCGCTGGGACGATATCGTCTGCATCAGGTCGTCACCGAGCTCGGAGGAAATGCATTCCCGCTCCGGCTCGGTGAATGCGTCGAACAACTCTTGCCAGCGTGTGGCGGGGGTCAATTCGACGCTGAACTCCCCGGCGGAGGGTGAGACGGGCATGGCCGTCGGTTCAAGGGTTGCCGGGACCGGTGTTGGGGGAACTGGAGTTGGTGTAGGCACGGGTGTGGCCGTCGGCTCCGGGGTGGCGGTAGGAGCGGCAGTGGGAGGAGTGGTGGCTGTTGGGTCCGGGTCGCCGCCGCAGGCCGCCAACACGACGACGCACGTCATGCATAGCGCCATTATCAATGCGGCACGGGGCGCGAGTCCTGCTAGCCTGCGAATGATGGGAAGTGTGAACGCCATCGACCTGCCTCCTGCAGCCGCGGTCGCCGTGGTCGGCGCCGGGCCCGATCTAGCCTGGGAAGAGCTCTTGGCCCTTCATTATATTAGTACGGCTGATTGTAGAGAGCAGATTGGTTAGGCGCCGACGGGTTTCAGGGAGTCAGGGGTGGTCGAAGGGGGTCACAGGGACTTGACGGCGTTCTCGATGGTCCAGGTGGCGTCCTCGTAGTCCGTGCCGGGGGGGAAGCTGAGCGGCTCTCCCAGGCGGACCTCCACGCGGCCGCGCCGGAGTATGGGAAACCGCGCCGGCGAACCCAGGTCATGGATGTGCAGCCGCAGGGGGACGACGGGAATCTGCCCCTCCACGGCCACCAGCCCCGCGCCCCTCATGAAGGGCTTGATGGGGCCTCCAACGGTAAGCTCGCCCTCAGGATAAATCAGCACCGACCAGCCGTTGTCCATGATCTTGCCCATGTTCTCCAGGCTGGGGCGGACGGGTCCCTCGGTGGCCAGGGGGAAGCCGTTGCCCAGCAGCGGGTTCACGACCCACCACACGGGGTTCCGCCACAGGTTCGCGGCCCCGGCAACGGCCATGCGCCGCCGCCACTTGAGGGGCACGGCCTTGATAATCAGCGGATTGTCCAGGCCCAGGTGGTGGTTGGAGGCGAAGAGCACGGGCCCCGTCACCCCTTCCAGGTTCTCGCGGCCCACGACCTTCAGGCCGTAGGGGAGGCTCACCAGCGGGAAGACCACCGTCCGCTGGAGGAAGCCCCGCAGCATCCGGCACCACCACCGCATGCCCCAGGCCGGGAAGCTCATCCGCACCGGGTTGCGCGATCCCTCCTCCACCAGCTCCGTCAGCTCCCGCAGCGTCGTGCTCGACCCTATCTGGCTTTCGTCCAGGTAGATGTCCAGGTCGGCCTCTATGGCCGAGAGCAGCTCGATGCGGCCCAGGGAGTCCAGTTTCAGGTCGTCGCCCAGGGTCAGGTCGTCGTGAAGTTCCCCGACGGCGCGCTTGCTCACGTCGGCGACGACGTCCCGGAGGCCCCGCGCTTCGCCTGCCGGGCTGCGGCTGGCGGACGCGGCAGGCGCGTCCTGCTGTATCCGGCCCAGAATCGTGTCGATGACCAGGTTCTTCTTTACCTTAAGGGTATGGGTGCGGGGGAAGTCCTCGTCGGGCCACACGGTGAAGCCCCGGATGCGCTGCTGTTCGGCCAGGCGCCCGTTGGCCCAGGACACCACATCCTGGGCGGCGTCGGCATCGTCCAGGATAAGCGCGGCGTGCACCTCTATAGATGAGCCCCGCTCCAGGCCCACCACCGCAGCGTCAGTGACGTTGGGGTGCTTGGTCAGCGCCGCCTCCACGTCCTCTGGGAAGACGTTCTGGCCGCTGGGGAGGGCGATCATGTCCTTCTTGCGGCCCTGGATATGCAGGAAACCGTTCTCGTCCATGAACCCCAGGTCTCCCGTTTTGTACCAGCCGTCCTCGAAGGCTGCGGCTGTGGCCTCGGGGTTGTTCCAGTAGCCGGGAGTGATGCTGTCGCCCCGGGCCAGGATTTCCCCGTCGCCGCTTATCTGCACCTCCACGTTGGGCAGAGGGCGCCCGGTGGAGTCGGGCCGCCTTTCCTTTATAGAGTGGTTGCTTATCACCGGCGAGGCCTCGGTGGCGCCGTACCCCTGGACGATCTTCACGCCCATCGCCTCCCACTTCCGGCCCAGGTCCGTGTCCAGCGCCGCTCCGCCGGACACGATGAAGTCCAGCTTCCCGCCGAACTGGCGGTGCACCCTGCCGAACAGATACCGCCTCAGGGGGAAGGGAGTCTTCGCCGCAACCTTGTGGAGCTTGTTCCAGAGGGCCTCCTTGCCCTGGCGCTTCACCTCCCGCTCCACGCCGTTCATCAGAAGCTCCAGGCCCTGGGGCACCAGCAGCATGATGGTTATGCGCCGCTCCCGCATGGTCTGGGCCAGCACCGTCGGGCGGCGGCTTATGGGATAGGTCACGCTGGCGCCGTTGTACAGCGTCAGCAGCAGCCCGCCCATCTGCTCGTACATGTGGCTCAGGGGCAGGATGGACAGCAGGCGGCTGGAGGGCTTGACCCCGATGTAGGCCGAGACGCCCTCGATGTTGGCCGTCAGGTTGCGGTGGGTGATCATCACGCCCTTGGGGTCGCCGGTGGTGCCGGAGGTGAACATTATCTCCACCAGGTCGTCGGGGGTTATTTCAACAGGCTCCGGCAGAGGCATGTCGCCGATGGCCTCCTCCAGCTCCTCGAAGCTCATCTCCGGGACGTCCAGCTCCACGCCGCCCCTGGGGGTGAAGGCCGACGTGAAGGCCAGTCTGGGGTCGGTGCGAGAGGCCACCTTCTCCACGTAGTCCGGCTCACTGCGCACGTCCAGGGGCACGGCCACCACGCCCGCCCGGATGCATCCGAAGAAGATTATCACCCAGTGGGGGGAGTTGGGGCCCCAGATGATGACCCGGTCGCCCTTCTTCAGGCCCCGGGACTGGAGCAGCGACGCCATGCGCCCCGAGTCCTCCCACAGCCGCCGGTAGCTCCAGCGCAGGTAGCGGAAGGCCGGCTTCAGCAGCAGCGCGTCCCGCGACCCGTGCCGCTCCACCGCCAGCCGCAGGAACTCCACCAGCGTCTCGCCCACTGTTCCAGTCATGGGGTCATGATACCACCCTTCGGCAAGCTCAGGGCAGGCTCCTTCGGCAAGCTCAGGGCAGGCTCCTTCGGCGGGGTCTGCCCTCACCCGAGGGACGGGAACGCAATGACGCAGGGGCGCAATGGCGCAAGAGCCCCTGACGCCCGCCCCTACATATATAAGGGAGAGGGGGCAAAGGTGTGCCTCTTCCCCCCCACCCCCGTCATTCCTGCGGAGGCAGGAATCCAGGAGGGCGCCTTTTTCGTGCGGGAGCCTGCCCTGAGCCCGTCGAAGGGTTCCCAGGGCGCCCACGAGAGGCGCCCCTACGTTAGATGGAGAGACGAAAAGGCCCAGGCCGCCCCTGACGCCCGCCCCTACACCGCCGGACATCCAGGGGTTATAATAGGTCAACGGGCCTGACCTGAGCAGGGAGTTTGCATGGTGACCTCTGAAGAGAGAATGAGCAGGCTGGAAGGCGCCTACGAACAGGTTGACCGGCGCCTCGACGCTATAGATAGGCGCCTGGACGGGATAGACAAGCGCTTCGACGTAGTGGACAGGCGCTTCGGTGAGGTACAGGCTGCTATGGACCGCCGTTTCAACAGCCTCACGGTGCTGATTGGCGGCGGGTGGATTACGGTCATGGGGGCCATCATCGGCCTCATCGTCACCAGTTAGCACCCGGCGCTATAGGTCTAGTGGTTATGGTCTATAATAAGGAACAGACAGGGCCCAGGAGTTGGCATGGTGACGTCTGAAGAGAGAATGAGCAGGCTGGAAGGCGCCTACGAACAGGTTGACCAGCGCCTCGATGGGATAGACCGGCGCCTCGACACGGTGGACCTCCGCTTCGTTGAGCTGCGCAGTGAGATGAACAGCGGTTTCACTGAGATGCGGCGAGAGATGAACAGCCGTTTCAACAACCTCATGGTGCTGATTGGCGGCGGGTGGATTACGGTCATGGGGGCCATCATCGGCCTCATCGTCACCAGTTAACCCCCACCCCCCCCCCCCCCCCGCCCCCAGGGCGCCCACGAGAGGCGCCCCTACATATATAGGGACCCCGTCCCCGGTATTTCCCCCCTCCCCCACCCGTCATTAAGGGGCGGGAACGCAATGGCGCAGGGGCGCAATGGCGCAAGAGTCCCTGCCGGTCGCCCCTACGGTCCGGAATCCCCCGTTCGCCCTGAGCGAAGTGAAGTGGAGCCGTCAGGTGAAACGGAACGAAGTCGAAGGGTCGCCCCTACGGTCAGGGGACGGGGTTCCCAGGGCGCCCACGAGAGGCGCCCCTACATTAGGCGGAGAGACGAAAGGTGGTGGGGGAGAGGGAACAGACCCCTTCTCCCCACGGGAGAAGAGCCTGCCCTGAGCCCGTCGAAGGGCCGGGATGAGGGCCGTTGGACCCCCGTCCCCCCAGGGCGCCCACGAGAGGCGCCCCTACATATATACAGCGCCATTGTAGGGGCAACCCTTGGGGTTGCCCTGGCGGCAAGACTGGCGCCAGATGCACGGCTAAACTGTCCCATTCCTATTGCAAACCTGTTACAATATCCCAACGTCAGCAGAGGGGCTTGAGCGTCAAGGCACAATTTCGCGCAAACCTGACAAAATTGGGCGTCTAAAACGCATTGACACTGATGTTTGCTAATGCTACTCTCTTGACGATAAAATCTTGCGGGCGGCTATGCCAGCCGTCCGAGAATTTGTGAAACCGAGATTGGCGTGAGTGAGGAGTTGCATGTTGAACCGACTGTCTAACACATCAATACTGAAGGTGGCGGCCCTGGTGGGCGTTCTCATGGCCCTTTTACTCCTGGCCTCTACCGTTTCCGCGCAGCCAGCGGACAGGTCCTACAGGTACAAGGAGAACGGCACCGACCCCGTCGCAACGTTCAGGGCGACCACGGACGTCAAGTGGACTGTGGCTGGCGCCGACGATGACGACTTCTCCATCAGCGCCTCCGGAGTGCTCACCTTCAAGAGTTCGCCCAACTACGAAAAGGGGAGAGCCGGAGACTTCAACAACGACGGTGACTGGGATGACACGATAGATGGCGTCGCTGAATCAGAACCAACTACTGTCGCGCTCAAAAATACATACACGGTGGACATCGTGGCCAACGGCACCACCCTCGTGAACGCGACCGTCAGGGTGACTGACGTGGACGACGCGGGTGTTGTGACCCTGTCGCACCTGCAGCCGGCGGAAAAGGTCGACTACATGGCCACGGCAATTGACGAGGACGACGGTTACAGGGATACCGCCACCAACATGCTGCACACTGAGGTCCAGACAGGCGACACGGCGGCGACCGTTGCCCGGTGGAAGTGGGAAAAGTCCCAGAGCGGGACGGCCGGCTGGTCCACCATCCCCGACGCAACGAGCTCCACGTACACTCCGAAAACGGCCGACGTTGGCTACTACCTGAGGGTGACTGTGACCTACAGCGACAGAGACCTGGCGACAGACGCAGTTGCAAACGCGCCCATCAGGACGGCCATGAAGGTGTCGGAATACACTGTGAAGGCGGAGAACAACACCAACCAGGCCCCTGCGTTCGCCGACGACGAGAAAGACACTGAAGACACCAAGGAGCAGGACAGGGCGGTGGACGAGAACGACAAGAACGCCGCAGTGGGCGCCCCGGTCAGAGCCAGGGACGCCGACGTTCTGCACTATTCCATAGCTAACGCTGCCGACGACTCCGACGACACTACAGAAGACGAAATGGCGAGCGCCTTCAACATCGACCGGGCGACGGGTCAAATCAGCGTGAAGGGCACACTCAGCCACGAGACGGCAGAAAAATACAGAGTCAAGGTTACAGCGAAGGACCCGTTTAACGCTGATGACGAAGTTACCGTGACCATCACGGTCAACGACCTGAACGACGCGCCAGTGTTCGGGACGGCCGGCTCCACTAAAGGCGTGGTGACGGAAAACACGCGAGACGCTACCGCTACCCCGCCCACCGGCGCCCCCTTGCTGGCTGATGACCCCAGCACTACTGAAACTGAAACATACGCCTACACCTACACCGCTACGGATGAGGACCATTACGACGGCAACAATGACAGCACCCTTGACGCCGATGAGAACGAGAGCGTCACCTATTCCCTTGCCGGCGCCGATAAAAGCGCGTTCATGCTGGACACCACTACTACCGCAGGCAGCGCGATACTCGGTTTCAAGGGCAGCACGAAGGTGAACTTCGAGAAGAAGGACTCCTACAGCGTGACCATTGTAGCCACGGACCAGAGGAAGATGACCAAGACGAAGAGCGTGACCGTCAAGGTCATCGACGCTGAAGACGCCGCCACGATTAACCTTTCCACGCGACAGCCCCAGGTCGGACAGCCAATCACCGCCGACCTGACGGATGAGGACGGCGTGAAGGGCAGCATCACGTGGGCGTGGACAAAGGCGCCGGCGACCGTTGACGGTGACGGCAATGTGTCACCGTGTCCGGCAGCAGGCGACAGTGCATACGTTGCAATCACCGGCGGCGCAGCAACAAGGGACGAGAAGGCGACCTTCACGCCTCTGCCAAGGGACGTAGACACCGACACCAGCACTTCTGCCGTAGACTTTGGAGCCTTCTGTCTACAGGTGACGGCAACGTACAGGGACGGATTCAACGTCGATCCAACAAGTCCGACCGACGACACATTGAGCAAACCTGCGGACAGTCCGATTCTCCCGAGGCGGCAGTCGAACAGCTCGCCCGTGTTTATGAAGGACGGGAAGAAGATCACCTCGACGACCAGGATGGTTGTCGAGGACGGAGACCAGCCGCGCACAGCGGCGCAAATGAACGTGGGGGCTGCGGTGTCGGCCGAGGACCCGGACGACAAGGACGACGGCCCTGACGGGACCAGCATAAAGCTCAACGACAACCTGACCTACTCGCTGAAGGGCGCCGATGCGGCTTCCTTCGGAATCGCGGCGGATTCGGGCCAAATTATGACCAAGGCGAAGCTCGACTACGAGACGAAGAGGACATACAACGTCATAGTCAGGGCGACGGACGGAAGCCGGGCCGCCACGGACATCCCTGTGACCATCAGCATTACGAACGTGAACGAAAAGCCTGTGGTGAGCGGCGATGCCACGGTTTCCTTCCAGGAGAACGCCAAGCGCGCCGTGGGGACCTACACGGCTGACGATCCCGAGGAAGACGCTTTTACCTGGTCGTTGAAACCCGACAATAACGACGACGCCGGCAAGTTCAAAATCGACAAGAACACCGGAGTTCTCTCCTTCAAGAGCCCACCCAACTTCGAATCTATGGGAGACGGGGACAACAACAACATATACGAAGTCACGGTGCGCGCCACAGACACGGTGGACAACAGGGGCGAAAAGAAGGTGGAAGTCACCGTAACCGACGTGGACGACATGGGCAGAATAACGCTGGACGCGGAGCAGCCTGGCGTGGGCGTAGCGCTCACGGCCACGCTGATCGACGACGACAAGAGGACCGACAAACCGGAGTCCGCCACCTGGCAGTGGGAGAGGGGTGCTTCCGCTGACGGCGCCTTTGCTGACATCGACAACGCCACGAGTGAGGCGTACACCCCGGGCGGCAGCGACGCGGACATGTTCCTGCGTGTGACGGCCTCCTACGGCAGCAGAAGCAATCCCAAGACGGTCTCCAAGGTCTCGGCCCACCCTGTGAAAGCGCGGGATGTGGCCAATCCCCTTCCGGTCTTCCCCGACCAGGAACCGGAGTCGACCGATACAAGGGAGACGGACCAGGACAGGGAAGTTCCGGAGAACTCACCCACGGGCACGCTGGTAGGCGCCCCGGTTACGGCCCAAGACGATGACGTGTTGACCTACACCATATTCGACAATCATGACGACCCAGACGCCACACCTGCAACCACTA
>DAOUJI010000031.1:0-101941 GCA_034422875.1 Dehalococcoidia bacterium
GGGTTGCGTATTCATCCGACGCAGCAAAGACGAAGGCGTGGACGCGGGGTGGGTGGTCGGGCAGATAGTGGCGGACGGTATGGCCAGAGTCGTGGCCCACGATGACGGCCTCGAAGCGGGTGGACATTAGCCGCGCCAACTGTGGATGGGACCGGTAGAGGTCCTCTTCCGACTCTTCAGCCTCCCCTCGGGCCAGGATGGTTCGGCCGGGTTCCAGGGGCGCTGTGGTGACGCCGGAAACCACCGCGTAAAGCCCGGAGGCGCTCTCACCATCGGAGTTCCTGGACTCGGTCCTGACCAGACCTCCCAGGGGTGGGGAGTCGTAGAGGGTATAGCACTGAGCAGTAAACTGGTGGGTGCTGGACTCCACGACCTCGCCTATTCGTCTCCTCACCACCGCCGCCACCTAAGAGTACACATGCCTTACAGGGAACGCACCCGCTTGGACAATGCTTTTTCGGATGTGTACACGGGGAGGTCGGCTCCTTCCAGAGCGCCTTCGACGAGACGTCGGAAGGCATGCCGGTCGGCGCCGGTGACCACCGCTTGCTCGTGGGCCTCGGCGATGGCCACGGGATATCCGAGCCCCTTCTTACACTGGTCCATGAGAAGCCCGTGGGCCAGGTCTACCAGGGCCGGGTCGTCAGCCACCCATCCTGGGACTTCTATCCGAGCGATCTCATCTCCTGTGTTGAGATAGAAGAAGTTGACTTCATGGTCGCCATAGTAGTCCCTGGACACTGACGAGCAGGTGTAGAAGACACTGGACCGCTCTCCGGGCCTCAGCAGGGTCTCAAACAGGTCTCTGTCCAGGAAACCCTGCACCAGATTGCATGGGGAAGTCCCCGAGCGATGGGCACTGCACATGTTGCTGCAGCTACCCAGGTCGAATGGGCATATGGACAGACGCAGCGAGTTGACCACTTCCGTGGTCTGGGGGAGGCTGATATAGGCAGCCACGGCCAAAGGACGAGCCGAGTGGGGCCTCATACGGTCCAGGGCTGGCAGCAGACCCTCAACGATGATGCGGTCCCTTACAAAAGGCTGATGGCCTCTTCCGGCCAGGCCCCACATTATCAAGGAGCCGTCGACCAAAGCCAGGGTAGGGAGGTTGGAAGCGGACTCCTCAACCAGGTCGGCCAGGCCGGAAACCTCGTCCACGGTGCGTTTCAGGCCGAGAATCTGCCCCTCCATGGCCACTGTGTCCTTGACGCTGGGGTCCCGGCTGGTCAGGTACAGGTCTTCATCACCAAAATATAGGCGCGGCTTGCTGAAAAGCAAGGCGTCGGACTCGGGGCCATAGGTCAGCAGACAGCCTCCGATGTTGATGAGGCAGCATCTCACGGGCAAGTGACGGTCGACATCCACATGGGACCCGTCCACCGACGCCACCGCATGGTCCGTTGGCGCCGGCGGCGCTGGCGCGCGCTCCGCGAAGCCGTTCTTAACTCCCGCGCAGAGAAAGGGGCGGGTCCTGTTGGCCTCCACCTTGCGGCCAAGCTCTCCGGGGTTGACCTCCATCATCTTTCCTAGGGCTTCGGCCAGCCGCTCCCTACGGTCGTCACCGGATGCGGCTTGAGATAGGGCCAGCCGGTCTATCTGGTCTACTGTCTGAGTGAGGTCTAAGGCCATATCTATCGGTGGTCGGTGGTCTTCAATGATCGGGAAACGCGGTGGGCCGATTATAGCATAGGGGTGTTTGAAGCAAAGGAGCTTAGAAGTTCGTTCCCTTGACCGTCTGATGCGCTTGCTCCTATTATACCTGCGGTTGGTCGGGGCAACGCTTCATCGGAGGAGCAGAATGACGGACCTGAGACGCGCCGCCGCGATAGTGGGCGTCCACGAGCATCCCACCAGATACGCTCCAGACAAGAGCGAGCTGCAGATACAGGGCGAGAGCGTCATCAAGGCCCTGGAAGATGCCGGGCTCGGCAAGAAGGACGTGGACGGGCTTTTCACCTCGTCCATGGGAGTGCGACTCAGCAGCCTCTCCCTCGCCGACTACCTGGACATGGACCCGCTGTACATGGACAACACCACTGTGGGTGGGTCGTCATTCGAGTTCCACGTAGCCCACGCCCTGTCGGCCATCGCCACGGGCCGAATCAACTGCGCCGTCATCACCTACGGCAGCGTGTCCCGGTCAGGAGGAGTGGCTGTGGGCACGGGCGGGCTTTCCCGGCAGGGCCACTCCATATTGGAGCCCTCTCCCGACTCTTTCGAGGAGCTGTACGGGCTGACCACCGTAGGTCTGTATGCCCTGGTGGCCCAGAGGCACATGCACGTATACGGCACCAGACCGGAACAGTTGGCCGAGGTGTCGGTGGCCATGCGGAAGCACGCTTCCATGAACCCTTACGCTCTCTACCGCAACCCCATCACGGTGGACGACGTGGTGGAGTCACGGCACGTGTCCCACCCGCTGCATTTGCTGGACTGCTGCGTTATATCCGACGGAGGTGGGGCCGTCGTCATCGCTTCACCGGAAGTGGCGCGGAACTGCAAGAAGCCGCCGGTGTGGGTGCTGGGGGTAGGGGAAGCTGCCGGGCATCAGGGAGCCGGCAAAAAGGACCTGACTTACATCGCGGCGAAACAAAGCTCCGGCCCCGCTTTTGAAATGGCGGGAGTCACCCACGACGACATCGACATGGCAATGGTCTACGACTCCTTCACCATCACGGTGGTGACCACCCTGGAGGACCTGGGTTTCTGCAAGAAGGGCGAGGGTGGAGATTTCGTGTCGGGCGGCAGGATTCAACTCGGCGGAGAGTTGCCCCTGAACACCGACGGAGGCGGGCTGTCGTCTAATCACCCGGGGATGCGGGGCATCTTCCTGCTGATAGAAGCCACCCGCCAACTGCGCCATGAGTTCGAAGGCACAGGAAGGCAGACGCCGGACTGCAAGTTGGCCCTGTGCCACGGAACGGGCGGAGCCATCGGCTCCAGGCACAGTGGCAGCACCGTCATCCTGGGGAGGGACTAACTAATGCCAGACTGGAAGAAACCCTTGCCCAGAATCACCGGCGAGACCAGGCCGTTCTGGGAAGCGTGCAACAAAGGCGATCTGCTGATACAGCGGTGCAACATCTGCGGCGAATACCAGCACTATCCGCGGGGGATATGCTCCAGCTGTTGGACCCAGGACATTGAATGGGTCAAGTCCAGCGGTAAGGGGACGGTCTGGAGCTATACGATAACCTACCAGAATCGTACCCCCGGATTCGCCGAAGAGGTCCCTTACGTGCTCGCGCTGGTGGAGTTGGAAGAGGGAGTCAAGATGTTCACCAACATCCATGACTGCGACCCCAGGGACGTGACCATCGGCATGGCAGTGGAAGTGGTGTTCGACCAGGCCACTGACCGCATCAGCGTCCCCTTCTTCCGGCCCGCCGACGGCTCGTAGCTTGAGGATGTCGCGCGTTCACCCATCACATTCCAGGAACCTGATATGCCAGTTGTAGACGTTCGTGAAGCCAAGACCAATTTGTCCCGCCTGCTGGTCCAAGTCGAGGCCGGGGAGGAAATCGTAATCACCCGTAACGGCAAGCCTGTCGCGAAACTAGTGAGCGTCGGAAAGCGCGGCAGACGACAGTTCGGCTCTATGAAGGGGCGAATTAAGGTTCCCGACAGTTTCTTCGACCCGTTGCCGGAAGAGGAACTAGCGGCTTGGGAAGGAAACGCTTAGCAGATGTGGCTCAATATCCCTAAGGAATGGTGTCCCACTGCGTGAGTGTCACCCCGATATACTATAAAACTGATTCCTCAAATCGGTCGCTAGCACATCGATGACTTGGGGCAGCAGCAATCTCAGCTCATGTACTCGGTTTCGACGTGCCACTAACACGACCACTGGCAAAGGCAAACGTTGGGGATTCTGTTGGTATTCGATGCCTCGGTCGGCAGTGATGAAGGCGTCAAAGACACGGGAAGCCGCCAACTCAAGGAGCTCCCCATTTTTCTTGCCTGCCCAACCCATCCGTTGGACAGTATCTACTTCAAACTCTTCCGGAAAGTGACTAACGAGATTTCTTGGTATGGATTCGTCAAGCAGCAGCTTCTTCAGACTGGCCAGTAAGCGCCGACTTTGCATGTTGGAGGACTGTCAGCGCTTGCCTGCGGGAGACAGTGGGGTAGTTTTCGAGGAAATCGTCTAGCCGGTCACCTGCTTCCAGGTATTCCATCAGTATTCTCACGGGGACTCGCGTTCCTGAAAACACCGGTGTCCCACCTAGTATTTCAGGGTCTTTGTCTATGGTCGCATCAGTCATTGGTCCGTTCCTGGATGAATGGGCAGGTGCCCTATAGCTTGAGAAGGTTGCGGAAGCGCTTGCTGCTCCGGTAGGGGCCGACCAGAGCCAGGGAAAGCTGGTCTTCTTGAATCAGGTCTTCGGCCACCCGGTCCAAGTCGTCGGTGGTAATGGAATCGAGCAGGTCGACCACTTCGTCGACGGTCCTGACTCCTCCCAAGAGCTTTTCCTGGGCGCCTATCCACATGGTAGTGGCTCGACTGTCTTCCATTCGCAGCAACATGCGTCCCTTGGTCAGTTCCCGGGCCTTGTTAAGCTCCGTTTCGGGAATCCCTTCTCGGAGACTGGCCAGCTGTTCCATAATGGCGCCTATCGCGGATTCGCTCTTCTGAGGCTCCACACCGCAGTAGACCGTGAGAGAGCCACAGTCCCGAAACAGGTTGAGGGAACTGTGAACGTCGTATGCGAGTCCTCTCTTCTCCCGCACCTCGACGAAGAGGCGCGAGCTCATGCCTTCTCCCAGAATCACGTTCAGCAAGCCCAGCGAAAAGCGGTCGGGGTGCCCCAGCGGTAAGCTATGCACCCCGACGCACAGATGGGCCTGGTCGGTCTTCTTGTATTCATGGCTGATTCTTGGTTCCGACTGCCCGTTGACGACGGGATACCAGTCAATTGCGTCACCCTTGGGCCAGGTCCCCATAGTCTCATCAACCATGGTTACGACTTCGTCGTGGGAAACGTTTCCAGCGACTGCCACAACTGTGTTGGCCGGACTGTATTGGGAGTGCATGTAGTCCACAATCTGGTCGTGCGAGATTCCCCGCACCGAGTCCAACGTGCCGCCCACGTCTCTTCCCATGGGCTGCTCGGGCCACATGGTCTGGTCCATCAGCAGGTCCAGTTTTGAGGCGGGATTGTCGTAGGTCATGCGCAATTCTTCAAGGATTACGTCCCGCTCCCTTTCCAGTTCGTCGGCTTCCATCAAAGGGTTGCACATCATGTCCGCTAGAACATTCCACGACGACTCCATATAGGGACGGGCCACCTTGCACCAATACACCGTCATTTCGCGGTCGGTGCTGGCGTTCAAAACGCCGCCGACGCCCTCAATCGTCTCACTCAACTCGCGTGCGCTGGGCCAGCGTTTAGTCCCCTTGAACAGGATGTGCTCGAGGAAGTGAGAGGCTCCGGCCATCTCGTCGGTTTCGTACCGGGACCCCGCGCCCACAAATATGGCCATGGATACGGACCGGGTATGGGACATGGAACTGCTCAACACCGTCAGTCCATTGTCCAGAATAGACCGTTCGTACATACTCACCTCAGTTTGTTAAAGCGGGCGAATCAATCTCGAAGCCATTGGACGTCTCCGCACAGGTCGGGGTCGTGGGTCCTGGAATCGAAGTCCCGCATCTGGTTTCGGGCGTCCCCAATGGTGGTGTCGTCGCCGCCGTGGCCTGGGTACACGGCCACAGAGTCGCTTAGGGGCATCAGCTTTTGCTCGATGGAGTGTTTGACCTGCCGGAAGTTGTCCGGTGAGGCCGTCCTACCCGGACCGCCAGGGAAGAGGGTGTCTCCAGTGAACAGACGGTCTCCGGCCAGTATGCAGACGGCTCCCGGCGTGTGGCCTGGGGTATGAATGATCTGAAGCTTCAGGTTCCCCACTTCAAGCACGTCTCCGTCTCGAAGGACCATGTCCGGAGCGATTGGAATGGCCTCAGCATCATCAGCGTGGGATGCTATAGGGGCTTGGGTGGCTGACTTAATTTCTTCCAATCCAGCCGTGTGGTCGCCGTGACGGTGGGTGATGATTATGGATTTTATGCTGGCGTCTCCAAGTTCAGCCAACAACTTTTCCGGTTCGGCGGGGGTGTCGATGATGACCGCGTCTCCCGTCTCATTGCATCTAATCAAATACCCGTTGTTGCCGATTGGCCCCATCTCGGGCACCTTACGGACTTCCATAATCGAGTCTACATAATGTTGCGGCAAATTCCGCTCCGTCTCCCGATTTCAATCAGTATTATCAATCAAGGTTGGGATATTGACAAGGAAGCCGATCGTCAAAGTCTCCTGTCTTATTGAAGAACCATCGTAGACTTGGTATCCTGTCATGCAGGCGAGACAGTCCAAGTTGACTTACCGACGGCCTCTGTAGACTTGGAGTAGATCGACGCCTGCCAATGCTGTAGAAGAGAGAGATAGGGCCGGACTGAAAGCCCCGAAGGGGGTTGAGAGTTTGGCCCTTTGTTTTTTGGAAGAAAAGACACTAAAGACGAATCGGAGCCGATGATGTCCGGTATTGAGCTTGCACTAATCCTGGTTTTCCTGTTGATGTCCGCCTTTTTCTCCAGTTCGGAGTCGGCTTATTTGTCGCTGCAGAAGACTCGAATCGCCCATTTGGTGAGCACGGGCAGGCCGGGAGCCGTCGCCGTGTCCCGAATGGTCAACAGGCCTGAGCGAATGTTGTCCACGGTGCTCCTTGGAAATAACCTGGTCAATGTGGCTTTCACGTCGCTGGTCACCGTGGTGATCGTTTCCTGGCTGGGTCAAGGGACGGGCGTGGTCGTGGCCACGGCGGTGGGGACCCTGGCGCTGCTTTTGCTGGGAGAGGTTATACCCAAGACGATGGCAGTACGGAACTCCGAGCGAGTCGCCTTCATATACGCTACTCCTTTGACCTGGGTGGAGTACCTATTGCTGCCCTTCGTAGAAGCTTTGCACCGGCTCACCGAGGCCATAAATTCACTCACGGGCGGCCAGGACGCCAGAGGCGGTTACCTGATAACTGAGGCGGAAGTCAGGACTCTCATAGACATCGGGGAAGAGCAAGGGACACTGGAACCGGCGGAAGCTGAGATGCTTGAGAAGGTCTTCCACTTCGGAGACAGCCAGGTGCAGGAAGTCATGACACCCCGCACTGAGATAATCTGGGTCTCGCAGGGCGCAACCCTTCAGGACTTCCTAAAGACCTATTCCAGGCAGACTCACACCAGGTTTCCGGTCTATCACGGGAACTTCGAAAACATCGTGGGAATCGTATCGGTGAAGGACCTTCTAAAGACTATGGCCGACACCGGTCTCGGCCCTCAGGCCAGCGTCACCGAAGTGATGCGCTCCGCGATATTCGTGCCGGAGACCAAGCCTGTGGCCGAACTGTTTTCGGAGCTGCGAGACACTGGCCAGCAAATGGCCATCGTCGTCGACCAGTTCGGAGGCGTAGCCGGCTTGGTCACGTTGAAGCAGTTGATCGAGGTGATAGTCGGCCGAGTTGGTGAAGAGGGCAGCCCGGCCACAGAGGAGTTCGCCGCCGTAGGTGAAGACCTGTACGAGGTGGACGCAGGCATGGCGATCCAGGAGGCGAACGAGGGATTGGGGCTGGGATTGCCCGAGGGAAGCTACCTGACTGTCGCCGGATTCGCGCTAGACCGATTGGGGCACATCCCTGAACAGGGCGAGGAGTTTTACTTCAACGACCTGCGGCTTGAAATCATCGAGATGCGCAACTTGAAGATTGAGACCGTCAGGATACACCGGGTGAAGGAGTCCGCTGCGGAGCCGAACTAAGGTGTCCCCACTTCCCCTCACCGCAAACTCACCGTGTTGACACTGCCATAGGCCCCTCACATAATGAAGTCGACGTGAGGGGGCGTCGCGACAGGGAACACCCCTCAGTCCACAAGGGCCCACACGGGGGAAGCTTGCCCTACAGGTCCGATGAAAGCGGCCTCCTGGCCGACCTCTATCAATTCACCGTGGCCCAGGCGTACTTCTATTCGGGAATGTTCGTTCCCGCCACTTTCAGCCTGTTCATCCGAGGATATCCGAATAATCGCGGGTATTTCGTGTCGGCTGGTCTGGAAGATGTCCTGGACTTCCTCGCCGGCTGGAGCGTCTCAAATGATTCCATCGATTACCTGGATTCCACCGGCAGGTTCAGCCAACCCTTCCTGGAGCATCTTTCGACTCTCAAGTTCACCGGGGAGGTCTGGGCGATCCCTGAAGGGCGCGTCTTCTTTTGCGACGAACCGGTCATAGAGGTCGCGGGGCCGATCATCCCCACCCAGATTGTCGAGACCTACGTAATCAACCGTGTCAACCACCAGACCTCCGTCGCCACCAAAGCCGCCCGGTGCGTCACGGCGGCGGAAGGGCGGTCATTGTCCGACTTCTCAATGCGCCGCACCCATGGGCTGGACGCCGCGATGACAGCAGCCAGGTCGAGCTATATGGTAGGCTTCTCAAGTACGAGCAACCTCGCGGCGGGTCGGAAGTATGGGATTCCGGTGAGCGGAACGATGTCCCACGCCTTTGTCACCAGCCAGGCCGACGAGTTGGAGGCTTTCCGGGCATACGCACGCAGTCATCCGGACAGTACTACGCTGCTGATAGACACCTACGACACCATTAACGGAGCCCGCAAGGCAGCGCTGGTGGGGCAGGAGATGGAAACTCAAGGACACAGGCTGCGCGCGGTGCGGCTGGACAGCGGCGACTACGTGCAGCTAAGCCGAGAAGTGCGCGCCATACTGGACTCTCAGGGCTTGGGCTACGTTGAGATATTCGCCAGCGGCGGGCTGGACGAGTATTCGATAGCCGATATCCTGTCCGAAGGAGCGCCGATTGACGCTTTTGGCGTCGGAACTCGGCTGGGAGTGTCTGAGGACGCCCCGTCCACCGATATGGTGTACAAGCTGGTGGAAATCGACGGTCGGCCCGTCAAGAAGCTGAGCGATGGCAAGTCCTACCTCCCTGGCCCGAAGCAGGTCTTCCGTGTCAGGAACGCCGACGGAAGTTTTCAACGGGACATACTGACCGGAAGGAACGAAACATCGGAAGGGGAACCGTTGCTTTGTAAAGTCATGGAGGGCGGAAAACCAATCGGCCCTCCCGACTCTTTGGAACAAATCAGGCAAAGGTTTCGTGACGACATCAAGCGTCTGCCTGCCGATCATAAAGCCGTGAGGAACCCGCGCCGCTATCGTGTAGACGTCGGGCCCCGCCTCAAGGAACTCTCGGACCGAATGGACAAGGACCTAATCTCTAGAGAAATCGAAGGCAATGTAAACGCCGACCAGGAGAGTAGATGAAGATAGCCGTTTGCATAAAGCATGTCCCAGTGGTGTCCCGGATACAGTTCGACTATGAGACCAAGACCATCGTAAGAGAAGGTGTGCCTTCGGAGGTCAACTCCTACGATCTGTTGGGCGTGGACAAGGCCGTCGAACTCGTGCAGGAACACGGCGGAGAGGCGGTGGCGCTCACCATGGGGCCTCCAGCCGCCAGGGACTCGCTGATACAGTGCCGCGCCATGGGAGCGAACAGAAATGTCCACATTTCGGACCGGGCATTGGCTGGTTCCGACACCCTGGCAACAGCGAGGTGTCTGTCACTGGCCTTGAAACGGGAACACTTCGACCTGATCATTTGCGGCCGTCACAGCACCGACGCCGAGACCGGTCAGGTGGGGCCTGAGACGGCGGAGCTGTTGGGTGTGCCCCACGTATCCAACGTGCGCAAGCTGGACTACTCGCCCGAGGACAACACAATCACCTTGGAGCGAGAGACCGACGAAGGGCACCAGACCATCAGTTGCCCCCTTCCCGCGCTGGTCACCGTGACAGAAGGCATCATGCCTGAACGCTATCCTCGGCGAGAGGCGATGCAAGCCGCCCAAGAGGACCCTGCTATAGAAGAAATCACGGCAGCCCAGCTTTCCGACGACCTGGACATCTTCGGAGCTAACGGATCCCCCACCTGGGTGTCGGAAATCAGGCTCATGGAGCCTCAACGGCTGGGCATTGTGTTCGAAGAGGAACCGGCAGTTGCGGCGTCAAAGATTGCTGAGGCCTTGAAGGGGCGCAGGACGCCCACAGACTCTCCGCCGGAGCGAACGCAGCACACGCGCTACCCTGGTTCGGGCAGCAGACCCGTATGGGTGGTGGTCGAACGATCAGGACAGGGAATCCGGCGGGCCTCCTTAGAAGTCCTGGGGAAGGCGAGGGATGTTGCCGAGCAGACCCAATCAGAGGTGGTTGCCCTGATGCTGGACGCCGTATCCGATGAGGAAGTGAGGCATCTGGCGGTGTACGGAGCTGACCGGGTGCTGTCCAGCGGTCCGATCGACGGCCATCCCGCCGGGCTGACGGCCACAAACACCCTGGCCTCGGCCATTGCCGAGCGAAGTCCCTACGCCGTGCTGTTCAACTCGACACCCGACGGGCGCGACCTGTCTTCGCGAGTGGCGGCAAGGCTGGGGCTGGGCTTGACGGGAGACGCAGTGGACCTGGAGTTAGACTCCGAGGGACGGCTGGTCCAGTTGAAACCGGCCCTGGGAGGCAACGTGATAGCGCCCATTCTCTCCAAGACGCTGCCCTACATGGCCACGATGCGTCCCGGGCTGATGACTCCCATCGAACCGGAAGAGGGCGCAGCCGTAGAGACCGAAACTCTGGTTGTGCGTCCACACGACGGACCTGATATAACCCTGCTGCACGACCATGTGGAGGAAGACGCCCAGGGTATGGAGTTGGAATCGGCCCGCGTCGTTCTGGGAGTCGGCATGGGAGTCGGCGAGGCTGAAAATGTGCCAGCCGTCCGCGCCCTTGCCGAGTCCATCGGAGCGTCTTTGGCCGCCACTCGGTCCGTAGCTGACGAAGGGTGGCTTCCAAGGCAACTCCAGGTTGGTCTCACAGGCAAGGCCATAGCGCCTGACCTGTACATAGCCGTGGGCGTGCGGGGGGACTTCAACCACACGGTGGGGATACAAAGGGCTGGGACCATCCTCGCCATAAACAACAATCCCAATCCCAGGCGCACCCCCATGTTCAACGCTGCCGACTACTCAATCGTGGGGGACTGGGCTGAAACTCTGCCAGCCCTGATAGAAGCTATAAAGCCGGTCCTGGCTGACTTTCTGCAATAGTCGATTCATTGTGGCTCGGCAACGGGTCCGTTTCGAGGTGGATGGATGACCATGCGCGTAGGTTTTATAGGATTGGGGAAGATGGGTATGCCCATGTGCCGACAATTATTGGCGAAGGGGTTTCCGCTGACCGTCCACAACCGCAGCCGGGGCAAGGTCGACATGCTGGCCCAGGAAGGGGCGAATCCGGCGAGCTCACCCAAGGAAGTCGTGGAGGCGTCGGATATAGTCTTAGCCTGCCTCCCTGACGGCCCGACCGTAGAATCTGTGTTCCTTGGAGAGAACGGAGCTGTCGAGTCGGCTCGCCCGGGGCAAGTCCTTGTCGACCACAGCACCGTATCCTCCCAAATCTCAAAGAGAATTGGCGAGGCTGCGGCCCTGAGGGGAGCCGCATTTATGGACGCGCCGATCAGCGGTGGAGTTGAACGGGCCGCCGAAGGGACCCTGACCATAATGGCCGGGGGCGATGAGGCGGCGTTTGAGACAGCTCTGCTGGTATTCCAAGCGATGGGCGGCAACGTGCGGCGGGTTGGACCAATCGGGGCTGGCAGCACGGTGAAGCTGGTAAACCAGCACCTGGTGGCTGTGCATTCTCTAGCAGCATCAGAGGCTCTTCTGGCCGGTGTGGCCCAGGGTGCAGACCCAGACCTGCTGATAGACATCCTCTCCACCAGTTGGGGAGCCAGCTTCATGCTGGAACGCAACGGACCAGCCATGCTCGACCGGGACTTCGAAAACGCCAGGGCCCCTCTGCGACTCATATACAAGGACCTCTCCTTCGCTTTAGAAGGAGCCAAAGAATCGGGCGCGTCTATGCCCCTTGCGGAAAGGACTATGGAAATAATCCTGGAAGCGGAGGAGCGAGGGTTGCTGGACTTGGACGTGTCCTGCCTCGCGCTGCCTCTGGAGGCGCGGTCGGGGACAGAAATCCGACGCTCTTCTGCCTGACTCCCTGACCCAACATTTCCACTGGCTCGTTGACCCGCACGTATGAAAACTCCGCCTGCGTTCTGTTATACTAGCCGCTAATCAGTCGGGAAACGTCTCCGCGCATTTGTCAACATGGCGTCGTACCACGTAGTTGTGTTCACCAACCAGACCTCCGAGTCTGCCTCATTGTTGAACGCTCTTGGCGACGAAGACGTCAGCTATGAGCTGCAGGACCCCGTTGTAGACGGCCCTGTCCTCAACGGCGCTTTGTCAAACAAACCTGACGCCGTCCTCATGGACATGGAAACCGTCGAGGCCGGACTGGTGAAGACGGCAACAGACTCCTGTCATGAAATGAGTCTTCCGGTGATTACCGTGCTCACCGCGACGCGGTTGGGTCAATACGACCCCTCGATAAATCCGGACGACCTGATTGTCCACCCCTTCCCCATCGGCGAGCTGAAGGCAAGGCTGGGACAAGTCATCTTCAAGAACCGCGGCCCCCAAGGCAGAGAAGTGTTGAAAGTCGGCGACCTTAGCATCGACCTGGAGCGGTACGAGGTGAGCCTTGAGGGGAAGAAGGTGCTGCTGACCTACAAAGAGTACCAGATGCTTGTCTTGCTCGCGTCTAACCCGGGCAAGGTGTACTCCCGTGAGAACCTGCTGAGCCAGGTTTGGGGGTACGACTACTTCGGCGGCACCCGCACGGTCGATGTCCACGTCCGGAGGCTCCGCTCCAAGATAGAGAACGCCAACCACTCTTTCATCGAGACCATCTGGAACGTCGGCTACAGGTTCAACCTCAAGGAGTCGGGCGCGGGATAAACGGCTTATTCCCTGAGAGAAGTACAAAACTTAGGTCGGCGGCTCTGAATTTAGTGGATTGTATCGGGTGGTTACGGCAAACTACCCACACTTCGTTACTAGGGAGATCCAATGATAAGGGCGGTGGTTGTGTTGATGGGATTGGTGTTCATGGCAGCTTGCTCTCAGTTCGACCCGACCCCGACGGCGCAGCCTCCTATGCCGAATACCTCAACGCCAGTGCCGACGCTGATTCCTACTCCCACTCCTGGGGTTGCTTGGAAGGATGTAGGTCTCGACTGCGAAATCAGCGCATGGGAAGTGGCCCCTACGGAATTCCGTCTATGGTGGGACGAAGAAGTCTATCGAGGCAGGTTCTTTCTGGATCGCGAGTTGGCGATAGCCCGGTTCGCAACCCCGCCCAAGTCAATGAATGTCGGTTGCGACGAAGCAGGCACCAAAACCCCGGATGAATGGAGAAGCACACAGAGACCGTGGGTTATGGATTGCCTCATGTCCTCTCCAGATGTGTCCAACTCTCTTCACGAATTCAGCCTTCGGGCGATTTGGATACCCAGCAGAGACGAAAACGGGAAGGGGGACATTGAGAACCTGCATATGCACTATAGCCCCGTCAATTCGTTCTACCTGTTGCTGGATTTTGCATCTCAGCAGACACAGAGTTACGGGCAGTTGCAAATGGAAGTGACCTGCCTACCCACGTCAGTGTATCCCGATGGCTAGGTATCGTTAACAGTCTACATAATCTCTATCGAAGCATGACCTCAGAGCGGGAGGCCGAAGATGGAAATGAATCCATATCAGACAAGGATGTTGTTGGATGAGATCGAGCAATCCGCTCAGCCGCCTGACGGCACGGCGCCGGACGATATAGCCCACCTCCTACACAGAGGATGGATAGACAGTGACGATACGCTACTGACCCCCGATCTAGTAGAGAGGATTCAGACATACAAGCTAACGTCTGAGGGAGAGTCTAAATTAAGGGACCTGCAAGATAGTCTCCTGGGCCAGCGTAGCTGGACGACGAAGGTCTAATTGCGGTAATACCAAAACCGTCCCAGACGATCGGCTCGGCGTAATTTGTTCTTCGGTGTATCCCTAGCGGAATCGGCTAGTCATTCGAGTTTTGCACTCCTCTCCATGCCCTAGACGCTCGACACGGGGGCTGGGCCACCGTAGGATCGGCCAGTACCTTAACAAACTAAAAACTCCCGCTCTGCCAAGCGGGAGATTCAGACCGAACCTTTCGGCAACGATGGTGGGGGTCAAACGCTCGTACTATAAAAACCTAAGTTGAATTTGCAACCGTCCCCGCCGCTCCGTCAGGATTGGCAACAGCGGGAATCGAAAATGGAAACTAGGAGGTGTGACTTGCCAAAGCGACGGACATTCTACAGCTTCCACTTTAAGAATGACGCCTGGAGAGCAGGACAAGTGCGCAACATCGGCGCAACCGAGCACGATGAGCCGGTTTCAGACAATGACTGGGAGGCAATCAAGAAGGGCGGCGACTCTGCCATCGAAAAGTGGATAGACGACCAAATGAAATCCCGGTCATGCGTAATAGTCCTAGTCGGTTCGCAGACCGCGAACAGAAAGTGGATCAACTACGAAATTAGGAAAGCGTGGACCGACAAGAAAGGTCTATTGGCCATCCGCATCCACAGGCTCCTTGACCAAGACGGCAAGTCTTCGACCAGAGGCGACAACCCGTTCAGCTATATAAAGCTCAAGAACGGTAAGACCATAGCCGACTACCCTCAGCATGCCAAGCTTTACAATCCGCCGGGCGCGAACAGCAAGGATGTGTACGGCCGCATCTCGGACCACATTGCGGAGTGGGTCGAGAACGCTATAGAGAATCACCGTCAGTAGAATTCTCGATGGGGACCTTCGGTTTCGACAGCACCCAGGTCCGGGCCCATCTAGAGATGTTGCAAGGGGTCATTCAACCCATTGCGGAGAATAGCCGCTACTGTAAGTTGTGGAGCATCACGGCACTGTCCGCCGTATTGTTCCTGTCCGCTAGAGGAGGAGTGGCGTGGTACACTTTGATTGCTCTTGCGCCTCTCTCCTTCTTTCTCTTACTGGACGTCTACTATCTAACCCTTGAACGCCGATTCCGAGGCCGGTATGAGTCGATGTTGGAAAAGTTGGGCAGTGACGCTTACGGGTCGAACGACGCCTACCAAGTCGCTCCCGTGGACTTCTCCTGGTTCATATTGATGAAGTCCCTCAGGTCCCCATTGGTGTACCCGTACTATCCTCTTGCTTTCTGTATAGCCTTGGCGGTTTTCGCCGCTCAGCACCTCCTGGGATGGGGCTGACTAGCAGGGCGGCAACCTTAACAGGCTGGTTCTCTCAACTGGAGGGCGTTTCATGCCTGCAACGGCATGTTCTCGAGTTTTGCACTTCCCTCGGAAGTGCAAAATAGTCTGCGCTCACCCATTCAGACGGGAATTACGACCACCAAGGCGATCGTACAACCCAAGGGCAAGTAAAACCAACTACACGGCGTGGCTTTAAGTCCTGCCAGCCAATGCTTCCATCCGATTTTCTCTCCCCACGCATACAACTCGGATGGGCTTAGGTCTCCGCCATGCAATTTTTGAACGAACCCGGCACTAGCCCGACGAAAGGCCCGCTCCTGGGTCAAGTAGTAGGCATCCAAGCCCCAAAGCAGGAGTAACGGAACGAGAGCTATCAGAGCGTGCTCCGGTGATTCGCTCCTGGCGGCGAAGAATAGGATGGCGGCAATGATCGTCACACTCCACAATTTGCACTGGCGGCAGTTCTCCGCCATACGGGAAATAATGCCCTGCTCGATTTGCAGGTGGGTGTGAACGGACAGAGACTCTGCGGTTACGGGTCTCGGTTGATTCACCGTTGCCCCGCAAATAGAGCTTGCAGGTTCTTCCAAGTCCAGTTGTATATCTTGTCAGTTGCCTTGGAGGAGGACGGTTTATAGCATTGCTTGTCGGGACGGCCTTTCAACAGGAAGTAAGGCTTTTTCAACTGTTGGGCGATTGCCAATTCTGCCGACACACCCGGGGCCCGGTGAGTCTGGGTACCGCATATAACAACCACAACTTCAGCCCGATTGATGCGTTCTCTGGCTTTGGCTTTCCACTCCTGTTCCTTTTGTGCCTCTTGTAAGGACCAGTCAGCGACCTCGAAAGGTGAGTCTTTGTTGCGAGCCTGCCCAATCAAGGCATCTTTCAGTTCCTCGTCATTGTCAAAGTCGAAGGAAATGAATGTCCTTTTTCGGAGCATTTGAGTCATCAATGATTTCTCCAACTAGGATGTAATTACTATAGCGCTGAGGCATGAATGGGTCTACATGAGAGCATCCTACACCCCATTCTCACAGATGGTCAGACACTCCGTTCGCACCTGTTTTCGCGTTTTGCACTTCCCTACGCCGTCCCCTCAGGTTGACACTCAGGAGGCGTCAACCTATAATGGGCGGGTTGTAAGCAGGTTTCAGGAGGACGGATTGTCCGAGGTCAGGGCCATAGATGGGGAGACGTTCGACAGTCTTCTCAGGCGGTTCAACAAGAGGGTCCAGCAGGACGGAATCCTCTCAGAGATAAGGCGCAGGCAGCACTTCGAGCCGCCCAGTGTGCGGCGCAAGAAGAAGGAAGCCGCCAAGCGGCGCAAAAGCCGCCGCAACAGCTAGCCCATAGCCGGCCGGGTGGCCGGCTCTTAGTTTAGAGGGGTGGGGGTTCTCCAAGAGGAGAATGCGCTTCGGCATCGTTGTCTTTCCTGGCACTTGGAGCGACTCCGACTGCCACTACGCCGTCGTAGACATCCTTGGCCATTCCGCTGACTACCTTTGGCATCGAGACACTCCCGCGCTGAAAGGCGCATACGACTGCCTCATTCTTCCTGGTGGATTCTCCTACGGGGACTACCTGCGCCCCGGAGCCATGGCCAAACTCTCGCCAATCATGAGCGAGGTGGCCGCTTACGCCGCAGCCGGTGGGCCGGTCATCGGGATATGCAACGGCTTCCAGATTCTCTGCGAATCGGGACTGCTGCCCGGAGCGCTGGTCCGCAACCATCATCTCCAGTACCGGTGCCAGTGGACAAACCTGCGCGTAGAAAACACGGAAACCCCATTCTCACGCACGTTAGAACCAGGCCAGGTCGTGCGCATTCCCATATCCCACGGAGAAGGCGCCTACTACGCAGATTCGGACACTCTCAGACGACTCGAAAGGGAAGGGCGCGTGGTGTTCCGATACTGCGCGCCTGACGGAGACCCATCGCAGGACGCCAACCCAAACGGATCAGCCAACAACATCGCCGGCATCGTCAACGCCGGAGGCAACGTGCTGGGCATGATGCCCCACCCGGAGAGGTGCTGTGAGGAAATCATGGGCGGCGTCGACGGCAAGGCCATATTCGAAGCGGTGGCCGCTCTGGATTTGGCCCGTGCCGGCTAACCTGGGCTTCTAGCAAATCTCATGCCTGTATCCAAAGAAACTCTGGATGAGATCGCCCTCACTGAGGCCGAATACCAGCTTATCGTTGACAAGCTGGACAGGGAACCCAACCCGCTCGAACTGGGGATGTTCGGGGCCCTTTGGAGCGAACACTGCGGCTACAAGCATTCGCGCCCCTTGCTGAAACTGCTTCCTTCCACCGGCCCGAGAACACTTACCAAGCAGGGCGAGCAGAACGCCGGAGCCGTGGACATCGGAAACGGTCTGGCCGTCGTGTTTAAAATCGAGTCCCACAACCATCCCTCCGCCGTGGAACCGCTGCAAGGGGCGGCGACGGGAGTGGGCGGCATAGTCCGGGACATACTGGCGATGGGCGCCCGCCCTATCGCCCTGATGAACACGCTGCGGTTCGGGCCACTGGACGACCCGCGCAACCGTTACCTGTTCGAGGGAGTCGTAGAGGGCATCTCGTGGTACGGCAACTGCATAGGCGTGCCCGACGTAGGCGGTGAGATTTACTTTTCATCCGTGTACTCCGGCAACCCGCTGGTCAATGCCCTGTGCGTAGGCTTGGTGGAGAAGGACAAGCTCATATCGGCGACCACAGGCCGGGAAGGGAATGTACTGCTACTGGTGGGCGCCGACACCGGGCGGGACGGGATTCACGGCGCCTCGGGCCTGGCGTCCCGCGCTTTCGAGGACGAGCGGGAGATGCGCCCCACGGTACAGGTCGGAAACCCTTTTCTTGAGAAGGTCCTCATTGAGGCCTGCCTGGAGGCGGCCGCTTCGGGGATGCTGGAGGGGATGCAGGACCTGGGCGCCGCCGGTCTTACCAGCGCCTCCATCGAGTCAGCCTCCAAGAGCAAAGGCGGCATCGAGTTAGACCTGTCCCAAGTCCATCGACGGGAAGCGGGCATGAACCCCTACGAGGTCATGCTGTCCGAGTCCCAGGAGAGGATGCTGCTCGCGGTCCGCCCGGAGCACGCAGAGCACATCAGGAAGATTTTCGAGAAATGGGACGTGGACTGCGTCGAAATAGGGCGGGCGATGCCCTCTCGACGTGCCCTGATTAGCGACGACGGAGAGATTGCGGCCCAACTGCCAATAGATGTCCTGACGGAAGCTCCCAAGTACAGGCTGAAGGGAGCAAGGTCCGATGAGTCCCTGCGTCTGGTGCGGTATCCCCTGGGGTCGGTCCCTCTGCCAAAAGAGTCGCCGGAAGATGTCCTCCTGGGCCTCTTGAACTCACATAACGTCTGCAGCCGCGAAAACGTCTACCGTCAATACGACAACCAGGTGCAGACCAACACTGTGTTGGCCCCAGGCGGAGACGCGGCGCTCCTGAGGATTAAGGGGACTTCCACTGGGCTGGCCCTGGCCACCGACGGAAATGGTCGATACTGCTTCCTGGACCCCTACAAGGGCGGCGCCATTGCCGTCGCTGAAGCCTGCCGGAACGTCTCGTGCACTGGAGCGACGCCCATCGCTTTGACCGACTGCCTCAATTTCGGCTCCCCTGACAACCCGGACGTCTACTACCAATTGGAATGGGCGGTAAGGGGCATGGCAGCGGCGTGCCGGATATTGGACACGCCCGTCGTGAGCGGCAACGTGAGCCTGTACAACGACACCCGGGGCCAGCCCATATACCCTACTCCCATAGTGGGCGCATTGGGACTGCTCGAAGACATATCCAAACGCTGTTCGTCGGCCTTCATCGAATCCGGGGACACTGTAGCTCTACTGGGAGTCTCCAACATTAGGGGCAAAGCATCCCACCTGGCAGGAAGCGAATATCTTGAGTCAGTCCATGGACTCGTAGCCGGACGACCGAACATCAACCTGGAGCTTGAACGCAGCGTCCAAAAACTATGCCGTGACGCTATCGGGTCAGGACTCATCCGGTCCGCCCACGACTGCTCAGACGGCGGGCTTGCGGTGGCCCTGGCGGAATGCTGCATCCAGGGAGGCTTGGGATTCACGGGAACCGCGAAAGTCCTTGGCCGCTGGGACGCGGCGCTGTTCGGCGAGGCCCAGTCCCGTATTGTGGTTTCGTTGAAACCCGAAGACCTGCCCGCCCTCGAACAATTGGCAAGCGAATCGAACGTTCCCATGACAGTGCTGGGCCGTACATCTTCAGATAGCGGCTTTACAATCCCGGGCCTGATAGACTCCCATGTGGACCGGCTGCGGGAGGCCTGGACAGACAAAATATGACGCCATCTTCTTCCCCGGCAGACCGTAATCCGGTATAATTTGTCCGGCCCACCCAGACCTGAAAGCACATCAGGGGCCATAGAATCAGGAGCTTTATAGTGAGAGTCATCTTCCTGGAAGACGTTCCCAACGTAGCCCACGCCGGGGACATCAAGAACGTAAAAGACGGGTACGCCCGAAATTATCTGATACCCAAGAAAATCGCGTCCGTGGCCACCGCGGAGCACATGAAGCGCATCGACCGTATCAAGAAAGCGGGAGATGAGCGACGCGCACGGGAGACCAAGCAATGGGAGGAACTGGCCTCCCTTCTGGAAGGCACCAGCGTGTCAGTCTCCGCCAGGGCAACACCTGCCGGAGAATTCTACGGCGCCATCACCCAGACCCAGATAGCCAGTGAGCTTTCGGAAAGCATTGGACGGGAAATCGACCGGAAGATCGTTGAAACCGTCTCCCCCATCAAGGAACCCGGCGAATACGACGTAGTCCTCAACCTGGCGCCCGGAATCCACGCCAACATCCAGGTGGTGGCACAAGCTCTAGAATAGGCTGACGAACGGAATAAATGTACGCCGAAAGGCTGCTCCCCCACGATATTGAGGCGGAAGAGGCGGTGGTGGGGTCCCTGCTAATAGATGGGGAGTCTATCCTGAAGGTTGCCTCGTTCTTAAAGCCGTCTGACTTCTACCGCGAAAAGAACCGTTACTGCTATGAGGCTTCTCTAAACCTCTTCCGGAGGGGAGAAGCCGTCAACCAGATCACCGTAGCCCACCAACTGTCGCTGGACGAGCGGTTGGAAGAGGTGGGCGGCGGAGCATACCTGAGCCACCTCGTCTCCACCGTCCCAACGTCGGTCCACATTGAACACTACGGCCAGATCGTCAGCCGCACCTCGGCTATGCGGGACCTTATAGACGCCGCCGCCCAGATATCGGCCCTGGGGTATGCCGATACCGAGGATGTTGACGACACACTCGGCAAGGCTGAACAGGTCCTGTTCAGGGTTCGCTCCGGCCAGCCAGCCCGGGACTTCGTGCCCATCCGGGAAGTCCTGGACCGATATATGGAAGAGCGGGCCGCCATCGTGGAAACAGTCGCGACAACCGGTGCCCGAATAATGACCGGTTTCGATTCACTGGACGAGCTTCTGGGAGGACTTCACCGCTCCGATATGGTGGTGCTTGCAGCCAGACCCAGTCTGGGCAAAAGCACTTTGGCTGTAAACATAGCGGTCAATGCAGCCAAAAGCGGAGCATCGGTGGGGATTTACAGTCTGGAGATGAGCCGGGAGCAATTAGGCCTTCGAATGGTGGCCAGTGAGGCCGGAGTAGACGCTCAAAGACTTAGACTAGACCTGCTGACGGAAGCCCAAGAAAGGGATGTCAGCGACTCCATAGGCTCCCTGTCCGAGCTGCCGATTTACGTCGACGATTCACCTCTCCAGGGAATTGTCGAGATGCGGAGCAAGGCGAGGCGGTTGTCTCTGGAACGTGGGCTGGACCTGCTGGTGGTGGACTACCTGCAGCTCATTCAGGGCGGAGGTTCCGGCCGCGACAACCGGGTTCAGGAGCTCAGCGAGATTACACGGTCCCTCAAGGGGCTGGCCCGGGACCTGAACATTCCGCTGCTGGCCATATCTCAACTTAGCCGTGCTGTTGAGACGCGGCATTCACACAGGCCTCAGCTGGCCGATCTGAGGGAGAGCGGCTCCATCGAACAGGACGCAGACGTGGTCATGTTCATCTACCGGGAGGACATCTATCAGACCGAGGAGGAGTGGCTGTCCAAGACTCCCGACCGGCCCTATCCCAGGAACATCGCCGAAATCATCATTTCGAAACATCGCCACGGACCTGTAGGTGCTGCGAAACTCGAATTCATAGACCATGCAGTTAGGTTCGTCGACCATCGAGAAACGACGGAATTTGAGCAGGAACCCTCGTATACATAGTGGTGCTGTTTGGTGAGGCTGGGCAGGTACAGCCTATGTCCAGTGCAATGTCCCTCTCAATGGTACAACTTGAAGTAGGTCTTAGCCCAATGAACTTCTCCGGATTCCCCAAAGGAACGCAGTACACACAGGCGCCCAGCCCCTTGTTTGGGCCGCTGCTGGAGGAGATTGAGGACCTGGCGGAGCTGAAGTGCACCCTTCGGGCTATATGGCGCATACGGGACAATATTCGCGTCCACAAGGGCCGGCGTTACGTGTCGGAGGACGAACTAACGACGGACATGGTCCTGGTCAAAGGCGTCGGGGCGCCCGCCGGCATACGCGCAGCTATGGGACATGCGACGCAAAGAGGGACATTCATCGCCAGGGCGGTGGACACCGATGAGGGAGAACGTAAGGTCTATTTCCTCAACGATGAAGCCGGGCGCAAAGCGTCCATCCTACTGGAACCGGTCTCGGACCAGGATGAGTCAGCCGCGGCGGACGAAGGGGACGAAACGCAAGCCATAAGCCCCAACATATTTAAGCTGTACGAAGAAAACGTCGGGCTGCTGACGCCTTTGATAGCCGACCAGTTGAAGGACGCTGAGGAGACTTACCCCTGGCCTTGGATACGGCAGGCCTTCACCATTGCCGTCAACGGCAACAAGAGGAACTGGAGATACATTGAAGCGACTCTGAGACGCTGGGCGTCCGAAGGAAAAGATGATGGAAAGCCTGGGAGACATACTGAAGAGACTTCAGACAAAGACGAATTCTTGGAATACCTCCGAAAACGGGGACGGCTACCGTCCAGGTAATGATCAACCTATAAACTGCACCATATGTGGGGACCAGGGATGGGTACGCCACAAGGTTCCTGTGGGCCACCCAGAATTCGGAGAATTGTTTCCCTGCAGATGCCGAGCGGCCGATGTTGAAGAGCGACGTAAATCGGCTCTACTTCAATATAGTAATTTGGGTTCTCTCGCATCTGTAACCTTTGTTGAGACTAGCCCAACTGGAGTGCTATACGACGTCGACAGCCAAAGGCGTTTCAGTAACGCCCTGACCAAGGCGAAAGCCTATGCTGCACGCCCGGAAGGGTGGCTTATACTCACAGGGCCCAGCGGATGCGGCAAGACCCATTTAGCGGCCGCTGTTGCCAACACTCTTATCGAACAGGGACAGATGGTCTTTTTCAGTTTTGTCCCCGACCTGCTGGACCACCTCCGGGGCGCCTACTCACCAGATAGCTCGATGAGCTACGACGACCTATTCCGGCAAGTGAGGGACACCCCAGTACTTGTGCTGGACGACTTGGGGGCGCAAAGCGGCACCCCTTGGGCCAGAGAGAAAATTTTCCAGATTTTCAACCACCGGTTCAACGAGCGTATGCCTACAGTAGTCACTGTCCGCGGCGCGATTGAAAGGTTGGAGGACAGTATCAGGAGCCGCCTTCAAAACCCAAATATTTCCAGCGTAGTGTCAGTGGGCACTCACGACGCCCTACTACTTCGCGAGGTCGGAGGGTTGCCTTCTACCATGCTTGCCGAGATGACATTTGCTAATTTTAGACGCGGACGTGATGTACGCGGAGACGACCACGATAAAGACAGGCTGAATTTCGCATTCGAAACCGCTAGAACCTTCGCAGAGTCGCCTAACGGGTGGCTCCTGCTCAATGGTGGTCCTGGGCGAGGAAAGACTCATCTCGCAGTCGCAATCATTAATGAGCGTCTCAAGAAAGGCGAGCCCTCCTTTTTCGCATTCGTACCAGCCTTGCTGGACTACTTGAGGGCTACATTTCGCCCTGACAGCCTAATCGGTTATGATGAGGTCTTCGAGCAGGTGAAAGCTGCACCTTTCTTGGTTCTGGATGATCTCGGGTCAGAGAATTCCACGGCGTGGGCGGAAGAGAAGCTGTACCAGATTATCGTCCACAGACACAATGCTCGACTCCCTACAGTAATCACAGCTAACTACGTTTCTCTTGACGCTCTTGAGGAGGCCAAGCCGCGTATCAAATCACGCCTAGCAGACCCTTTGGTGGAGTGGACGCCGATTACGAGTCCGGACTACCGAGACCAGAGGCCCATCAACAAGTCCAGAGACGAGACATCTGACAACGCAAAGTCGCAAAGACGCAACCGGCGCAGGTCCAACGCTGAGAATGAGTACAACTAAAGATAAGAGGGGCTGATGCCTGAAATCATTAGGCGAGAAGGATGTGTATTCTGCAAGATCGTGGCCAAGGAGGAACCGGCCACGATTCGTTATGAAGACGACGAAGTCATGGTGTTCGACAACAGGCTAACCTGGGTCCCCATCATGCTCCTGGCCATTCCCAAAAGTCACATGTTGCAGGAAGACCTGTGGAGCAGTGAGCTGATGGGCAAGGTGGGCAAGGTGGCCTGCGACATAGGCGATGAAATGTGCCCCAACGGGTACAGGCTCATCTCCAACGTAGGCCGGGACGCCATGCAAAGCCAGTCCCACGGCCACGTCCACATCCTCGGCGGGATGCACTTGGGCCCTTATGCCTAGGGTGGATGCTCCAGGACTAAAGCGATTGAAACAGCCCTTCGCCGGATTGGACGCCATAGGGCGCAGGGTGTACGATGGCTAGTATGGAAGCTATACGATGTGAAGGCCTTACCAAGCGTTTCGGAAGATTCACGGCCCTCAGCGATCTGGACATCACCGTCGAACAGGGAATGACCTACGGCTTCCTTGGTCCGAACGGAGCTGGAAAGACCACTACACTGCGCCTTCTCACCGGCATCACGACGCCGTCCAACGGACGGATGTGGGTGGCCAATGAGGAGGTCTCCGGTGATTCGCTTCAGCTAAAGTCCCTGGTCGGCTACCTGCCGGAATCCCCATCCTTCTACGGCTGGATGACAGGCCGGGAGTTCCTGATGTTCGTCGGCGACCTGTACGAGATGGAACCCTCTGAATCCCGTCAGAGGGCCGACGAAATGCTGGGGCGTGTCAACCTGGACGATGCCGCGGACAGGAAGGTGAAGGGGTACTCACGGGGGATGCAGCAGAGGCTGGGGCTGGCCCAGTCGTTGATGCACGGACCTGAAGTTCTGTTCCTTGACGAGCCCGCCTCCGCCCTGGACCCGATGGGCAGGCGGGACATGCTGGAAACCATCAGGTCTCTAAAGGGCCACACTACGATTTTTGTGTCCACCCATATCCTGGCCGACGTGGAGCGTATCTGCGACAGCGTGGCCATCATCAACCGCGGCAAGCTGGTCACCACGGGTACAATATCGGACTTGCAGGCCCAGAAGAGCGGCACCAGTTTCGAGTTGGAGTTTGAGGAAGACCCGGCTCCAATGGCACAGACGCTGGCCGGTGTTTCGTGGGTGAGCGGCATGCGCAGCGAGGAGCACGGCGCTCGTTATCTGTTCATCGTAGAGGTCAATGATGTTGACTCGGCCAAGAAGGAGCTGCCCAAACTGACCTATGAGAGCGGCCTCACTCTGATTAGATACGAGTTGGCGGTGCCTAGCCTGGAGGACGTGTTCATGGACCTGGTTGAATCCAGGGAGCGCACAAGTTGAACGGATTTTGGGCTCTCGCCAAGAAGGAAGCCCTGGAGCAGAGGCGCACCTGGAAACTGGCAGGCATGGCCGGTGTATATACGTTCTTGGGGCTCGCCATCGTCATCGTGGCCTTCATCGTTGCTGAGGTGCAGGATGAGCCGCGCACTTCGGACTTGGCTGAGGGGCTCCTGTACGCATTCGGACTCACGCTCACCGGTGTAGGCACTTTCATCGCCATCATCATTGCCATGGGCGCCATAGCCGGGGAACGAGCCAGCGGAACGGCGGCCATGACACTAAGCAAGCCGGTTACAAGATTGGCGTTTGTAGCTGTGAAGTTCATCGGGTTAGTCTTATCCATCTATATCGCCATTGCTGTTGCATCCGGAATAATGTTCCTGGCTACAGTCATCCTGATAGACACGTGGTCAGCATGGCGGTTCTTCCTGTTCATGGCGATCGTAGGAGTGTATCTTGTCTTCAACGCGTCGGTGGCTTTCTTCTGGAGCGGCATGTTCAGTCGTCAGCTCCTGGCGGGAGGTCTGGCCGTTCTCATCTTCTTCGTCCTGACACCGCTGGCAGGCATCCCTAAGACTGAGGGGTACTGGCCCATCGACTTAATTGAATTTGCCGGGAACGTGGCAGACGAGGAGTCTGCCGTGAATGGGACCTGGAAGTCGCTGGCAGTTTCCCTGGGTGCAATCGCCGTACTTGCCAGCGGCTCGTGGCTGGTCTTTAGACGCAAGGAGCTATAGGCCCTGCCCGGAAGTCCGATATTTTATAGATTACATAAGGGAGGCTATCATGCCAGAAGGCGCCAACCTTGAGATAGAGATACTCTACTGCCACGATTGAGGGCACGCCCTGAGAGCCGCCTGGATGGCGGGTGAAGCCCTGTCACGAAAGGGCGACCACATCAAGACCTTCAACCTGTTGCCCGGGCCCCACGGCAAGTTCGACATACGCATCAACGGGGACCTGGTGGCCGAGCATCTGCACAAGCCCGACGCCCACATTTTCCCGGACCTCCCCGACCTGCTCAAGGCCATCGACGAGCGTGTCGCCTGACGTATTTCCACGTCCGACGATGCTGTTATCTCTCAAGGTCGGTGTCGTACCTGTCTATACCTGCTTCCTGATCAGAGCCACGACCCAGCAGAATTCGTTTCGGGTTTCACCAAGATCGCCAGACTGCGGTCCACCCAATATACTTGACAAGTAGTTGCAATAATGATACTAATGAGTCATCGAAAGCACAGATGAAATTCTTCAAAGACTCCGCAGAAATCCCAAGGGGTGCGGTTCGCTGACTTAGCCAGGATTTGCGACCGTTATTTTGGTGAGCCAAGACGGAGAGGCACAAGCCACCGGGTCTATCGAGTGCCTTGGCCAGGAGATCCAAGGGTAAATATTCAGGACGATAAAGGCATGACGAAGGCTTATCAAGTCCGGCAAGTCATCAGAGCGATAGAGAAATTGGAGGAGATGCAATGAACGACCACTACACCTATCGTATCACTTGGTCCGCTGATGACGAAGAGTTCGTTGGGTTGTGTGCCGAATTCCCGTCCCTAAGCTGGCTGGCTCCTACTCCCGACGAGGCGTTTACAGGAATTCGAGAGCTTGTGGCCGACGTTTTGTCTGACATGTTGAGCGCCAACGAGACGGCGCCGGAACCGCTAGCTGACCGTACATATAGTGGGAGATTCATGGTGAGGGTTCCCCCGGAAACCCATCGCAGTTTGACCATACGAGCAGCGGAACAAGGAGTGAGCTTGAACCGACTTGTCAGCGCTAGGCTGGCAAACGAGACCGTCTGATCGTATACAACTGCCATTCCTGATCTGATCATCATCCGGAGACCAGTTCCAAGAGCCTCCGGGCGCCATCCTTGTCCAACGGGTAGTTGTTGTTGCCGCACTTGGGGGACTGAATGCAGCTAGGACAACCGTCGTCGCAGGGGCACTCCGTGACGACGCCCAACGTAGCGTTCCATAGCTGGCCCACCATCTGATAGCCCATCTCGGCGATTCCGATGCCTCCCGGATGCCCGTCGTATATAAATACCTGGGGCTGCCTTGTGTCGGGGTGCATGGGTGTGGAAACGCCCCCGATGTCGTTCCGGTCGCACAACGCGAACAGAGGGAGCACTCCTATCATCGCGTGTTCCGTGGCGTGGAGGCTTCCAGCCAGGTCCAGTTTCTTGTCGTTGACTTCATCAAGGAATTGGTCGGAAATGTCGAACCAGAGGGCCACGGTATTGAATATCCGCGGCGGTAGGTCGAGCCACTCCTCGTCCAGAACCTCTTCTGTCAACGGCCTGCGCTTCTGGTAGCCAGTAACCCTGGTGGTCACTTCCACGTCTCCCAGATACACCTGGACTCCGCCGGCAAACTTGTCAGCTCGAATCCGGATGATGGTGATGTCCGTAGTGTCTTTGCTCTGGGTGTAGTAGCCCGCGTCAGAGCGGGAAACGTGAGCGGCCCCGTTCTCCAGATCAAGCTCTGTCACCGTGAAAGCCTCTCCCTGGTGCAAGTACACGGCCCCTGGATGAAGCTGGAAATAGGCGGACGTTTCATCCACGGTTTCCAAAATCACACCGGACTCCTCTTCCACTACGGGATACGTATGGGAGGATGACGAGCGTAAGTCCACCAGTTCCGCAGGATAGGACATATCGGGGGTTACGTGCCATTTCCCCTGGGACTCTCTGAGAAATCCCTGGGCGACCAGATTTTCTACGTGTTCCGTGAAACCTGGCCCGAAAAACTGAGAATCAGACTCCTCCAGTGGCGTTTCGTAGGCTGCACAGAGCAGATGGGGACCTATGATGTACGGGTTGTCCGGGGAGATGAGGGCGTTCTCCATAGACTTGCCGAAGAAGAATTCCGGGTGGTTCATCAAATACTGGTCCAGAGGATTGGCGCGACCTACCAACGCCGACAGGGCTTCGTCACCCCGCCGTCCGCTCCGTCCCGCCTGCTGCCATGTTGAGGCGATGCTTCCGGGATAACCGGTTATCACCGTGGCATCCAGGCTTCCCACGTCGATTCCCAACTCCAGAGCGTTGGTGGATGCGACGCCCAACAGGTGTCCGTGCAGGAGGTCCGCTTCAATTCTACGCCGGTCCTCGGACAGATAGGTTGCCCTATATGGGCTTATCCTCTGTCCCAAACCCTTTTCCACCGCCTCCAATTGCTCCCGGGCATACAGGTATACCAACTCCGCCTGCCGACGGGTGCGCACAAACGTAAGGGTGCGCACCTTCTTGGAAACCAAGTGCGAGAATAGCGTGGCCGCCTCCATGTTTGTACTGCGGCGAGACGAGTGGGTGTTCTCGATGAAAGGCGGGTTCCAAAACAAGAACCTCCGACCGCCGCTGGGGGCGCCATCATCGTCCACAACTTCAAAATCGAGTCCTGTTAATTCCGAGGCAAGCTCTCCCGGGTTTGCGATAGTGGCTGAGCAGAGGATGAACTGGGGCGACGAGCCGTATATCCGGCAGACCCTTCTAAGCCGCCGAAGGAGGTTTGACAGGTGCGAGCCAAAGACACCTCTGTACACATGGGCTTCATCCAGAATGACGTACTTCAGGCCTCTGAAGAAACGTGCCCAGTTGCGGTGATTAGGCAGGATTCCGAGATGGAGCATGTCGGGGTTGCTGAGGATGACGTTAGCCGACCTTCGGACGGAGCCGCGCTCGTCGTACGGTGTGTCCCCGTCGAACACCGCAGCCTTCACCGCCAGTCCGTCGGTCAGGTTCCTGATTCCCTTGAGCTGGTCCTGTGTCAGGGCCTTGGTCGGATGGAGAAACAGGGCCCTGCTGGCCGAATCCGCAAGAATAGACTCAATCACGGGAATCTGGTAGCAGAGGCTTTTGCCGCTTGCCGCCGGGGTGGCCACCATGACGTTGTTCCCGGCGGCTAGATGATTCACCGCTTCAGCTTGATGGCTATAGAGGGGCCATAGTCCGCCTGTTTCGAGAGCCGACACAACCCGGTCGTCCAGCGTGGACTCCAAGGCCCCTTCTCGAGCTTCCCTGGGAGGAATCGTCTCGCTATGGACTATCTGGCCCTCGTACCAGGGAGAGCCGGTCAGTTGCCTCAGAAACTCCGAAACATCCATGGACCTTAGACCCCCGAGACCAATTCCACCTCGTAGTCAATCAGCTCTAGGTCGGGCCGCGTCTCGGTTATGAAGTTCACCACGTTGGAGATCATGCTGTTGGCGTGGCGGCTGTCGTTGCTGACGCAGGAGACGCCCAGGACGAGGGTCTGCCAGCTGTCGTTCTGCTCGACCTCCGCGGCCGATACGTTGAACTTGGAACGTATACGGCTAAGCACTGACTGAGCAATCTGGCGCTTGCCCTTGAGGCTGGAATTACCGGGGATTCTCAGGACAACTCGGCACATGCCGACGTGCACGGGAAACTCCTTATTGCGCCAATCTGCCGGGGCTATCCATATCAATCTACGCCGGCAGCACAGGCGGCCCCAGAAGATTCTTGGGGAACGGCGGGAGTATAGCAGACCCTCAAATTTCGCTTCAACGAGCCAGTGGCGTTGTGCCCGTTCATCTCCCCAGGAGTGTTCCCTTGTGGGCGCCCTTTCTTCGCCGTTCAAAGGGGATGGGGAGGAATCCGACCGTGTGATCATATTCGCCTCGGCGTGTGGCTGAGGTCAGGGCAGGTACAGGGCCTGCCCTGCAGTTTAGCTCACGCCTCGTGAGAGACTAAACCGTTGCCATGAAACCCATGCGTTGACTCTGCTCTACCTTGGCGAATACAATGAGTTACAAATTTCACAAATGGCAGGACCGATGGCCCATCTCTTCGACATGCACATCCACACCACCAAGGGCAGCAGTGATTCCAACTTATCCCCAGAAGAGATGGTCCTTCAGGCAGAGCAGTTAGGGCTGTTCGGTCTTTGCATCACTGAACACAGCGGGCCTTGGGACAGACACGATTTCCAGCGTTTTGCTGCCCAGCACGATGTAGTCCTGATACGGTCCATGGAAGTCGAAACCGACATGGGTCATATCCTGGCCTTCGGAATGGACCGATACCTGTCAGGGATAAACAAGGCCGTCAACCTGCGTCATGAGCTGGACAAGGTCAATGGGTTCATGGTCACTGCCCACCCCTTCAGGAACCTGTACCCGGTGCGGCCCAATGGCAGGCCGCTGATATATCAAGGAGCGGACCACGTGCCCTCCACGGTCGCCGAAGCCTCCGAACATCCCCTCTTCTCCATGGTTGACGCAGTGGAGGCGGCCAACGGCGCCACTTCGAACATTGAGAACGAGTTTGCTTTAAAGGTTGCCAGACACCTGGGCTTGAGGATCACAGGAGGCAGCGACGCCCACTCTCGAAACGGGTTGGGCCGTTGTGTGACTGTGTTCGACGGGGAGATTCACACAGCCGAAGAGTTCATGAACGCCCTCCACCAAGGGAGCTTCGCGCCTGCCGTGCTGTCTCCTAACAGCTCCAGCACGACGGCATCCTGGACTCCTGTGCCTGAACCTTTCATCGAACAGGCGGTCCGCAACACTTAACTGCGAGTGACCCTGCCACGCGGGGTGTCCCGCGTCGGCTCTATTGTGACGGGTGTGGGAGGGGCCTAGGGCGGAATGGGACAGAACAGCACTCCATCGGTTTTCGTATCTCTGGACCTCGAGACGACCGGCCTTGACGCCGAGCGTGACGCGATAATCGAAATCGGCGCCGTGAAGTTCCGGGGCCGCGAGGTCATCGACACCTACCAGACCCTCGTCAACCCCTTCCGGCAACTGCCCGACTTCATCAAACGTCTAACAGGAATCACTCAACGCAGCCTCGACAGGGCTGTGCCTTTTGCAGCCGTTGCAGGAGAGTTGGAAGAGTTCATTGGGGACCTCCCAATAGTCGGCCACAACATCGAGTTTGACATAAAGTTCCTGGCCAGTCACGGGTTGACCCTGCCCAACGACTCTTACGACACCTGGGACCTGGCCTCGGTCCTGCTGCCATACTCCACTGAATACTCCCTCTCCAGCCTGGCCCCCGCCATGGGAGCCGACCACAACAATCCCCACAGAGCGCTGTCGGACGCCCAGGCGACCTACGGAGTCTTTGTTCAACTACTGAATGAAGCAGAAAAGCTGGACCCGTCGGTTGCGGACACTATAGGCAGACTCGCCGCACGGTCTCAGTGGAAAGCCGGAGGCCTTATGGGCCGACGGCCAGACTCCGAGTCCAGCCCAGCCCCAATCGGGTCTGATATAGAGACGTTAAGCCTCTCTCAGCGGCTGACCCGCTCAAGCAAGAGGCCCAGGCGACTCTCCGAGTTTCCCGAAGCCTCGATTGAGGGGATCTCGTCCGTACTGGAACCGGCTGGCCTTGTGGCCCAGGCGTTCCCAGGCTTTGAACGGCGCCCAGAACAGGCGGCAATGACCGATGCAGTGGCCGGGGCGATAGCTGGAAACCGTCACCTGATGGTTGAGGCGGGCACCGGCGTGGGTAAGTCGTTGGCTTATCTGATTCCTGCCATCGTCTACTCGGTCCAGTCCGGAGACCGTGTCGTCGTGTCCACCAACACCATCAACCTGCAGGAACAACTTCTGAAAAAAGACATCCCCGACTTGGTGAGGCTGCTGGAGGACGGCGGCATGATTCCCAGAGGAGAGTTCAAGGTCGCCTCGCTGAAAGGCCGGGCGAACTACATGTGTCTCAGGCGTTGGGAGCAGATGGCCCGGTCCGAGTCCCTGAACGTCAACGAGGCCAGGCTTCTGAGCAAAACGCTCCTCTGGCTCCAGGAGACGGAGACGGGAGACAGGGCCGAAATCAACCTTGCCGGACGGGACGCCTTCACGTGGAACCGAATCTCTTCGGCGGAGGCCGGCCAATGCACCGGGACCAGGGGAGAGGGACCCTGCTTCCTCCGCTCCGCAAGGGACAAAGCGGAAGGCGCCCACATCGTGGTCATCAACCACGCCCTGCTCCTCTCCGATTTGGCGATCGACGGCGGCGTCCTGCCGGAATACCAACACATCATTATCGACGAGGCCCACAACCTGGAAGAGGGCGCAACCCGGCAGCTGGGGTTCCAAGTGGCAGAGACCCGGATAGACGACACTCTGGAGGCTTTGGCTCGTATCCTGACCGAAGTCAGCGTTCTGCTAAACGCCCCCACGGTTTCGCCGGAACAGCGGCAACTTGGCAGAGACATGGTGGAGGCGTTCCAGCCCAGGTGGGCCGGTCGAATGAGGGAGAGGTGGGCCAGACTTTGGAACCAGATAGACTCCTTCCTTATGAACCATGCCCAGAACGGTGATTCGGACCAGTTGAGAATCACCCGAGGGACCCGTTCACAGCCTGCGTGGTCCGAGGTCGAGCTTAACTGGGAGAACGTGGACGCTGTCCTCGGCGAGGCCAGCCGGTTGTGCGACAACTTAGCGAATTTACTAGACAACATTGACGTCGAGGGACCCATCACCCCTGAGAGCGTTGTCCTCGACTTATCCGGCTGGGAAGAGAACCTTTGGGTGTTGCGCGACAGGCTGAAGACCCTCCTGGGTGTCGCGCCCCAGGAAGAACGGATCGACTGGATTACACGGGAGCGAGTCAGAGGAGGGGATGCTTCCAAGTCCGCCATCGTCATGAACTCGGCGCCACTGCACGTGGGCCGGGAATTGGACTCCAAGCTGTTCTCTCAGAAGAGCTCGGTGGTCTTGACCAGCGCTACGCTGACCGTAGGGGGCGAATTTAGCTACACCCGTGAGCGGACCGGACTGCAAGGAGCTGACGAACTGACCGTGGGGTCGCCCTTTGACTACCAAAAGGCAGCCCTGCTGATGGTCCCGGAAGACATGCCCAACCCGGACTCTTTCGGATACCAGGAGGCTCTGGAAAACCTGCTGGTCTCGCTTGCCCATGCCCTGGCAGGCCGAACATTGGCCCTCTTCACCTCCCACGCATCTCTGAGGAAGACGGCCCAGGCTATACGGGGCGCGGTGGAGGCTGAGGGTATCCGAGTCCTCGCCCAAGGAATCGACGGTTCGCCAGCCCAGATAATGAGAAGTTTCAGCTCCAGCACTGACGGCATAATCCTTGGCACCAGCAGCTTCTGGGAGGGAGTGGACCTGTCTGACGGAGCCTTGAAAGCCCTGGTCATCGCCAGACTTCCCTTTAATGTGCCCACCGACCCAATCTTCTCCGCCCGATCCGAAGGCTATGAGGAGCCGTTCACCCAGTACGCCATACCCCAGGCCGCCCTCCGGTTCAGGCAAGGCTTCGGCAGGCTCATCCGCGGCAGCGGGGACAGGGGAAGTGTCGTCGTGGCGGACAAGCGCATCACTTCCAGGTCCTACGGCAAGATATTTCTCAGATCGCTTCCGCCGGTGACATTCAAAAAGCCTCCGTTGAGCGCGGTGGCCGATGAGGCCGCTTTATGGGCGGCGGGAGTCATGGAGCCACAGCCGTGACCGACGCTCCGGTAACGCTCCACATAGACCAGCCCTTCGACCTGACGTCCTCCCTGAACAGCGGTCAGTCCCATCGATGGGAGCGGACCGACAGCCCATATGGGCCTTCCCAAGAATGGCGCCTTGGCATGATGCTGGGCCACTTGATCCAGGTCCGGCAGGTCTCGGGCAACGGCACGGGCGGAGCATCCTTGGAGCTAAGGTCGGACCCGCCACGAGCCCCCGGCGACTTGACGTCATTGGTGAGACGTTACTTCCGGCTCGACGATGACATAGAGGGGATTTACCAGCGAATCTCTTCCGACCCACGAGTTGCGGAGATGGTGCAGCAGTACAAGGGATTACGGCTCCTCCGCCTGGATCCCTGGGAATGTTTCGTCTCTTTTATTTGTTCCGCGAACTCCAACATCCCCCGGATCCACCAGAACATGGAGTCGATGGCCACCTCTTTCGGCGAGCCTCTGACAATCGACGGACAAGTGCGCTATTCCTTCCCGTCGCCTGAGAAGTTAGCCGAGGTGGGAGAACAGCCTCTACGCGACCTGGGGCTGGGGTTCAGGGCGAAGTACGTAGCAGCAGGCTCCCGTATGGTGGCGGGCGGAGACCTGGACTTGGACGAACTGACAACGGTTCCCTACGCTGAGGCCAAGGAACGCCTCATGACCGTTCCGGGCATCGGCCCCAAGGTGGCGGACTGCATACTTCTACATTCCCTGGACAAGCTGGAGGCTTTCCCTATCGATGTTTGGGTGCGCAGGGCACTGAGCGAGTGGTACTTCCCCGGCATGAAGCCCCCCACTGACAGGGTTATGTTGGAATGGGCCCAGGACTACTTCGGCGACCTGGGCGGCTACTCCCAACTCTACCTCTTCCACGGTCGCCGCCTCCAGAAGTAAGAGGCGGCTTCAACGCCCAGTCTCCGTTCTTTTGAGCCTCCGGACGCCCTACTACGACATAACAGCATTGACCACAGAACGGTTGGCAGCGTATCTTTGACTCGTGGGTAGGAAACTCTCATTACGGACTGGGAGAGGACGGTATGGCTAGCCGCACTTATGGCCCTGGGGAAATCACCGCCTTGGGAGAAGCTATCTACCGTGAACAAATCCAGCCTCAAGTTGGACTGGTCGAAACCGGCACGTTCGTAGTCATCGATGTCGAGTCCGGCGATTATGAGATCGACGACAGAGACGCCACAGCCACCCGACGATTGTTGGAACGGAGACCCGACGCCGTGACCTATGGACTGCGCGTAGGCTATCGCGCGGCATACCGTAGCCCACAAGGAGATAGACGATGGCGACTCGAACTCCCGTAATCGATGTCCAAGTGCATGCCTACGAGCGGGACCGGCCGGAGCGCCCTTGGGTCGGGCACCTGGTGGGTCCCGATGAGGTTACCGGTGATGATATGGTGGCAGCCATGGACGCCGTCGGCGTTGACGGCGCTTTGCTGGTCTCGCCGTACACCATGTACCGCTACGACCCCAGCTACGCGCTTGAGGTTTACGACAAACATCCGGACCGGTTCGGCCTTATCAAGCCATTTGACCCCGAGTCGGAGACTGTGGCTGACGAGATGGCTGAGTGGGCGAGCAAGCCAGGTGTGGTCGGAGCGCGCCTAATGTTCTGGGGACATCCGTACGAACCGGACCATCCCGGTCTCAATCGCATACTCGCAGGCGGGGCCAAAGCCGGCTTTCCGGTGAACGTCATGTGCTCGGGCCAGCTTCCCCTCTTGCTGGAGCTTGCTCGCCGTAATCCAGACACCCAGATCGTGATCGACCACCTGGGCATAGCACAACCCTTCTACCCACCGCCGCCACCGGAGCCGTTTGGCGATTTACCCAACGTGCTTGCGCTGGCGGAACTGGACAACGTAGCCATCAAGATTTCCGGGACCTGCACTCTGTCTCATGAGCCGTTCCCGTACCCGGACATCTGGGAACCTTTGGGGAGAGTGTTCGACGCGTTCGGTTTCGACAGGTGCATGTGGGGCACCGACTGGACACGTGCGGTGAAGCTGTTGACCTATGAGCAGGGTGTTGAAGCATTCAGGGTGACGGACCGGCTCTCGGATTCAGACCGGTCGGCCCTCATGGGCGGAACGCTGGCGAAGATTTACAACTGGGCGCCTGTTATAAGAGAGTAGGTTGGTGACGGGCCGCTGCCCACCCGCTCCTACCAGGACTTCAGGACCGGCAGCACTTCTTCCGCAAAGAGCTTCAGGCCTCGCTCGGCGACGTCGTAAGGCGTCCCTCCGAACCGGAAGGCGACGTTCCACTCGAAATCGCCCAGCAGGGCCCGGCGTTCCTCAAGACCCCGTAGAATCTTGTCCGGGGTGCCCCAACTGGCGGCCTTCATAAAACCTTCCACAGCCCCATCGAGACCAGCCGCGCGTGCGATTTCAGCCTTCTGCTGATAAGCGTTGTAACCCTTCACCGCCTTGAAGTGGTCGCTGAGGAACTCGTAGTGGTAGAAATTGCTCTCCACAAACTTGCCCTGGTACTGACGCGCCTCGTCTTCACACTGCTCAAGGTCAGGACCGCATATGACGAACTCGGTGAGCATCAAGGCCGGAGGCTCCGTTCCGTGAAATTCACGGTGCAAGGCTCGGCCCCGCTCGATCCCCGGCATCCGCATTTCCCAGGGACGGTCAGCGAACATAACAATGTGCGCGCCCAGTTTGGCCGCTGAGAGGACGGAATCGTCGCTGGCGGCAACGGCGTAGATGCGCCCGTCGAAGGAATGCTGCGGTCGAGGACGTATCTCCGTCCGGGGCTGCTTGTAGTAGGGCCCGTTTCCCTCGATGAAGCCTGTCCTGAGTGCTTCGACAATCATTGGCGCAGCTTCGTCGAAACGCTCCCTCGATTCGTCCATGCTGATGCCGAACATCTCGAACTCTCGCCGCGCCAGGCCTCGCCCGAACCCCAGCCGGAGCCGGCCGTTGCTCAACATGTCGAGAACGGCTGCGTTCTCCGCAACCCGCAACGGGTTATGCCACGGGAGTATCACGGCGGCCGTGCCCACGTCGACGTTGGGGTGCTTGGCTGCAACGTGGGTCATAAGATGGAGATTGTCAGGCACGAAGGAGTAATCGTTGAAGTGGTGCTCCGCCGACCAGAGGCAATCGAAACCCGAGTCAGCGGCGATCTCAGCCAGCCGCAACTCCTCTTCCCACATCTGGCCGTCCGAGCCCTCTTCCCAGCCGTAGCTGGAGAAGATCATCATCATTCCTACATCCATCCAACTGCTCCTTCCGAATCGTTCAAGTTACACCCAGTGCGCCGGGAATCAATAGCTGGGCTTGGTGGAGTACGGGGTCAACTGGAGTTCGTGGGTCCAGCAGGACTTGTCCTGAGTATGCAGATAGTAGAAAGCCTCGGCTATCTTGACGGGGTTCATCACCAACTCAGGCTGCTGCTGGACACGGGGGAGGGCTCTCGTGCCTGGAGAGTCTATGGTGCCGTCGATTACCACGTTGGCGACGTGCACGCCGTACTCGGAATACTCCTCCGTCAACGCCTGGGCCAGCGTGCGCATCAACACCCTCGGGTAGTAGAGCGACTGTCCGGTGTACCGCTTTCTCCCACGCAACGACTGCGAGTTGTTGGAAAACAGAATGGAGCCTTCGCCCCGCTCCCGCATGGCGGGCAACACCTCCTGGGCAACCAGGAAGGGACCGCTGCTGGAGATGTGCTGAGCAGTCTCTAATATCTCGTAGGGAATGTATTCCAGCAGTTCTTGTTCCGGCGGAAGGTCGCGCCCCTCCAGGTAGCCCGCGTTGTAGACCAGCACGTTTGGGTCTCCAGCCTGCTCCCGGATCTCGGCAAAGGCGTTGGATATAGAGTCCCGGGACGCCAGGTCCAGCTCCACGATTATGCTTTCGCCGCCCTGTTCCCGGATCGCTGCCTCCAACGGCGCCGCGTTGGCGGTGCTGCGGGTGGTCAACACGGTGAAGAAGCCCTCTTGCGCAAACTTCTGGGAGATGGCTCCTCCCACTCCCCAGCGTACGCCGACGGGCAGGTCGCTGTCGTCAATGGCCCTGCCGTGGGCCAGATGGGTGTTGCGGCCGTCTGCCTGCCACTTGGACGTCGCCCCTATCACGACGGCGACGGGTTTACAGTTCGAGTTCATGTCCGATTCCTTTCGTATGGATGTCGACTACCTGTGATCACTGACAAATGAGCCTGTTAACGGCGGTTATCCTGTCTGCGTGACAGAAATCCATGAGGCTACTGGTGTGCCAGCATAGAGAGTGCTCCAAGGAGGACAAACTTCAGGTCGCACCAACAAGATTTGACATGCCAGATTCAGCAGTTAGTCCAGCAAGTGAACTCCAGTCTTTTAAGGGTCGCAGGACAAAGACCCATCGGTATCTGTTTAGTCATATGGACGTTCCTTGACGGAAATCGTATCCTCGGGACCCTTCTGAACGGATGGTACGGACGACAACATAGACTCTATGTCTTCCGGGAATTTTACTCCGTTGATTTTTTCAAAGGTTGCAACGTTCGAATGTTCCTCACTAAATTCCGACACAATGTCGATCCCCATATTTTGAGCGGCCGTCAAGTCTGCTTTAGCCAACTCCCACTCGGACAGGTGTAACCAAACCTGACTCCGATTGTAATAGGCACATGAATCATTCTCATTTAATTCGAGAGCCCGGTCGAAGTCCCGTTTAGCATGTTCAAAATCACGTTTGCCTATATAGGCACTACCACGATTGCAATAAGCGTTGGAATCGTCGCTATTCAGGTCTATAGCCCTATCGTAATCATAGATTGCCCCGTCAAAATCGTCTTGATTTATGTATATCGTACCTCGATTGAAACGAGCACCGTAATGCTCTGGTTCCAGTTCTATGACTCGGTCGTAATCCCGAAGGGCTCGATCGAAATCACCTTTGCTGATATAAGCCGTACCTCGGTCGTAGTGAGCCTCAACATCGTTCTGATCAAGCTCTATCACAAGATCAAAATCTTTGATTGCACTGTCGAAATTGCCTATTCTAAGATAGACCATGGCCCGATTGGAATAAGCATGGGCATGATTGGGGTCCAGCTCAATAGCCTTGGTAAAGCTCTGCTCCGCTAGATCAAAATCGCCTTTGCGAAGGTAAGCACTCCCTCTATTGCAATAAGCATGGACATTTCTCGAATCAAGCTCTATAGCCCGGTCAAAGTCACTGATGGCAAGGTTAAAGTCATCTTGACTGAGGCGTGAAATGGCCCGGTAATAATAGCCAGAAGAATTGTTCGGGTCCAATCCAATCAAACTGTCGCAGTCCTGTATGGCTAGTGTGAATTCGGTCTTGTTAACATACGCAACGGCTCGGTATTGATAACCATACGAGTTGCCTGGATCCAATTCAATCAACTTGCAACAGTCCTGAATGGCTAGGTCAAATTCATTTTTGTTGACATAGGCAACGGCGCGATGATGATAAGCACTAACATCCCGTGGATCTAACTCTATTGCCTGGCTGTAGTCTCTTATAGCTCGATCGATTTCACCTTTGCTAATGTAAGCATCACCACGATGGTAATAGACATGGGAATATCTGGGGTTCAAATCTATCGCTTGGTTATAGTCGTGAATTGCATGGTCTATATCGCCCGTACCTCTATACACATTGCCCCGGAGGATATAGGCGTGGTCCATTCGAGGGTCGAATTCGATGGCTTCTGTATAGTGTTCGATCGCTTGTTCGTAGTTACCTTCCTCGGCCCGGGTCACTCCAAGAGTAACCTCTGCGTTGGCTCTATAACGGACATTCTCTAGCCTAATAAAGCCATGTAGATCATTGAATACAGTTTCAGGAAATACGCCGTGGCAATTGCGGAGGTAACGAAGTATCGGTTGTTTTAGGTCTTTGGAAATGTCGACAACATCGTAGTCTTCTATCACTCCCTCTGGTGGGAGCACGAAGATGCTGTGTTGAGCAATAACACGATTAGCAGTTCTCCGTGGTTCTTTGATATAGGTGGTCATTGCACCATCTTTTCGCAACAAAATAACTCGTGCGTCTCGGGTGGGTGCTGCATAGCAAGCAAAAAACAATGCAATGAGATAGTTCGTTGTGAAGTCTATTAAGTTTGTCTTCCCTCCATAGTGTTGCAATTGGCTCAGGATTTCGAGGTCATCGGTCTCGTCTGTGTATTCCCTGGCTCTATCCAGGATGCTTTCCTGGATGCTTTCTGCATCAAAATGAGAGGCAAGCCCAACCCCTTCGTATTGCCTGTATAAACTTGACGACACCTGATCATAACATTCAGATTCACCACGAAATATGAACTGACCGCTATGTGACATCTTGGTGAGTCTATTAGCGATTTGAAGAACTTCGTCTAGCCTGTCATCATCCTGATAGGTTGTGTTCGGTTGATTCATATCGGCCCAGTGACCCCCATAGATTCTTCGATCGCAATCCAGTATAGGTAATCGTAGTTGACAAAGAAACCCAGTGTGTCGGACATGACGCCAAACCACGCCCTTATCACGCGATCGATCTGTTACTGTTCCTAGTCCGAACAGGTCGGAAATCGCTGACCCAAACGGAATTGAGTGACACCCGATGCGAAGATATGACGGTTAGCTTGCCCCTGGCCTACCCTACCCCACAGGCGGGAGGCCGGCCTGTTCGCGGACCATGCTGAGGTATTCGACCATGCCCGTTTCCATGGTGTACTTGGCGTGGAAGCCCAGGTCTTCCACCAGGCGGCGGTTGCTCATCAGCTGGAGAGGGTCCTTCATAGGCTCTTGGGACACCGTGATCTGGGCGTCGGGCAGCAGGTCGCGGACGTGGGCGGTCAACTCGCCCATCAGCCTGCGTTCCGACCGCATGTTGAAGACCCTGTGGGCCGGGTCTGGGAACGTCAGGGCGAGGTACCACACCTCGGCGGCGTCTGCTGCGTATATCCAGTCGGTGGGAGTGTCGTCGGCAGGCATCTCGATAGGTTCGCCCAAGGCGGCAAGCTCAGGCTGTACCAGAAAGTGGGGCGTTTCGGGTATGGGCGTCAGATGGCTGGCGTATGACCCGCGCCATCCACGGCCAAGGCCGAAGACTGTGGTTGGTCTGACGGCCACGTAATCCAGCCCGTGGGCCACGCGGTACTCCTCGGCAATCTTCTCGCCCCAGTGCTTGCAAGCTGAGTAGAGACCCTTTGGCTGAGGAGGCACGTCCTCGTCAACCTCTTCCAGGGGGTTGGGGTTGCCCCGGTAGACGGCGGCGGAGCTGGCATAGACCACCCGCTTCACTCCGTGGATGCGGCACGCCTCGAATACGTTGGCCGTGCCCATGCATTGCACCCTGAGATAGGGCACCATCTTCTCTTCCACGGCCCCGCCAAGTATGGCGGCAAGGTGGACCACCCTGTCGATGTCGTACCGCTCCATTGTGAGCAGTAGCTCGTGGGGCTCCAGAATGTCCCCCTGGACGACGGTGACCTCGTCACGTATATCGGTGATGTTGGACAACCTGGGATACATGTCGAACAGGACGAGTCCCTTTTCGCCCTTTTCCCGCACCATGTGGTGGGCCAGGTATGAGCCCAGGAATCCCGTGCCGCCGGTGATCATTACAGCCATAGGTCCACCTATTCAACACCGTAATATTGGGCGCAGTTGTCCCAGAGAATCATCCGCTTGTCCTCGTCGCTGATGGGCAATGTCAGGAAGCTTTGGACCGCTTCCGGGAACTTGGAGTCGGGGTGAGGGTAGTCAGTGGAGAAGACCAGTCCCTTGTTGCCCATGTAGTCGATGGTGTACTTCACCGGCTCCTCGTCAGGCTCAACCGAGACGAAGCACTGCCGCTTGAAGTATTCGCTGGGGGCCATCTTGAGTTCCGGGGCGTGCACGTCGCCCAGCCGCTCCCAGTGCTCGTCCAGCCGCCAGAAGAGGAAGGGCACCCATGAGCAGTTGCCCTCCAGGAACGCTACTTTCATGTTGGGGTGACGCTCCAGGATGCCGCCGCCAGTGAAGCTGGCCACGGCCAGCATCTGCTCCGCCGGGTGGCTGAAGGTGTGGCGCAGCATCCCGTTTTCCCCAAACTGCTTCCCGACGAAGGGCAACGCGGCGCCAGCGCCTTCGTGGAACCCCAACGGCACACGCAGTTCCTCGATGGCGTCCCACAGGGGTTCGTAGTAGGGGTCGTACCAGTTGCGGTCGTTCACCAGGTTGGGGCGCAGGAACACGGCCTTGAATCCCAGTTCATTGACGCAGCGCTGGGTTTCCGACACCGCGTCCTCGACGTCGAAGGGCGATATCATACCGGCCCCCAAGAGGCGGTCGGGGTCCTTCTGGCAGAAGTCGTAGAGCCAGTTGTTGTAGGCACGGGCGATGGCTGCTGCCAACCTCGGCTCCAAGTCGGGTACGGTCAGGGCGAACAGCCCGCGAGAAGGATAGAGCACCGCCACGTCAATGCCTTCCTGGTCCATGCCGTCCAACTGGACTTCCGGCGTCCAGCCCCTCTCCTCGAAGGGCCTGTACCGGGTCTCGTTCTTTACGAAGTCGGTCGAGCCCCGCCGCTGGTAGGTGTCCCGGTAGACCTCCTGGGTCCTTCCCCAGACCTTGCCGTCAGGGCCGACCATCTGAAGGTCGGCAATCTTGTCCGTCTTGCCGACGGGGGCTTGGCTCTTGAACTCCGGGTCTATGTACCGCTGCCACAAATCGGGCGGCTCCAGCACGTGCATGTCGCTGTCCAGGACTTTGAAGCCGTCTCTCACCATGTTTCACTCCAATTTCAAAGTTGCCACATTATACCCAAGGGTCTACCCACAATCCACACGGGCGTCCCTAATACAACCCCCTCTCCCTTGACGCGAGAGGGTTGGGGTGAGGGTGGCATCCCGCCCTCCCTGACAATCATTCTCCGTTCGCCCTGAGCTTGTCGAAGGGCTTCGCCACCGTCCCGTCCCACACTGGTTTTCGGCCTTCGCCGGAAAGACGGGTATGGGGCCTCTGTTCCTCCCAGCCTAACCTTCCCCCAAGGGGGGAAGGGACATTGCCACGCGACTCGTCGAGACGCTTACTCGACGTCAGGGTGGGTGGAGATGAACCTGGACGACTTCTGGGGGTCTACCTGCGGGGCCCTGACCTCCACGCCGGAGGCCTCTTCCTGGAGCTTGAAGATGATGGTGCTGTCCAGGTGTCCCCAGCCCCGGTTCATGGCTTCCATAGCCCTTTGGAGACCCAGGTTGGCGATAGGCATGGGCACATTGAATTCGCGTCCCAGCTCAGTAGCCAGGGTGATGTCCTTGAAGGACAGTTCCAAGGCGAACGTCGCGTCGTACTGGTCTCTGAAGACCTTGGAGGGCAGGTTCTCGTGTAGGTAGCTCATACGGCCCAGGGCGCCCCTTCTGACGCACTCCCATAGGGCCTCCGCCTCAACACCTGCCTTGACGCCCAGCGTCAGTCCTTCGGCAATGGCCATCCGTACGCCGTGGCTGGTCATGTTGTGCACCAGTTTGGCTATAGCGCCGGCGCCTACCTCTCCGGCATAGAACACCTTGTCTCCCATCGCGTCATACATGGGCTTTATCTTGTCGAATATCTCCCTGGGGCCTCCCACCATGATGGCCAGGTTCCCCGACGCGGCGCCCGACTTGCCGCCGCTGACCGGCGCGTCCATCACGTAGGCGCCCTTCTCCCGGAACTTGGGTTCGATTTCTCGGATGAGAGTCGGGCGGCTGGTGGACATGTCCACGTACACACAGCCCGGCTTGATCCCTTCCAGCACTCCGTTGGCGCCGAGGGCGACGGCCTCGACTTCCTTGGGACCGGGGAGGGACGTAAAGACCACGTCGCACCGCTCGGCCACGTCCGCCGGTGAGTTCCCAAGGCGGGCTCCACGTTCCAGGTAAGGTCTGGTGGCGCCTTCCCGTAGGTCGTGCACAACCATGTTGTATCCAGCTTGTTGAAGGTTCGCCGCCATTCCGGAGCCCATGTTGCCCAGTCCTATGTAGCCTACGTTTTCCATATCGCCCTCCTTATTCCTGCGTTGCATCATCCGAGACCGGAATGAATCCGGCCCAGTCTACGGATTCAGGATTAGCTTGCCGAAGAAGTTGAGACCCTCCATGGCCTCGTGGGCCTCTGACGCTTTTTCCAACGGAAAGACCTGGTGTATGGCCGGTTTAATTTTCCCAACGTTCAGCATATGGGTTATCTCCCGCATGTCCTTGTGGGACCCCATGAAGAGACCGAACACGGTGATCGCTTTGGTGAACATCATTCCCAAGTGAAGGTCCGCACGATATCCTGTAGTGACGCCGCAGTTGCCGTATCTGCCGCCCCTCTTGAGGGATGCGAACGCCGCAGGGAAGAATTCGGCGCCGACGTGGTCCACAACCACGTCCACACCCTCTCCGTTCGTGATTTCTTTGATCCGCTCCGCGATGTCCTCTTCCTTGTAGTTGATAACCTCATCGGCGCCCAGTTCCCTGGCCTTGGCTGCCTTTTCCTCGGAGCTGGTAGTGGCTATCACCCTGGCTCCTATGACGTCCTTGGCCACCTGGATGGCGGCGGCTCCCACACCGGCAGAGGCAGACAGCGCCAAGACCGTTTCCCACGGCTGCAACTGGGCGTGACGGACTACCATGTTCCAGACAGGAAGATAGGTTGTTGGTACGGCGGCGGCCTCATCGTAAGCCACCGTATCAGCGATAGGGACTGCGTTCTCCTGCGGCACCGTCACGTACTCGGCGTAGCTGCCGTCGGCCTGGGAACCGAGCATGGTTGAGCGGCTGCACAGGTCATCTTTGCCAGTCAGACAATAGGAGCAGCGGCCGCAGCTGATTCGCGGATTGATTATGACACGGTCTCCCGGTTTCAGGCCGTTCACGCCGGGGCCAACTTCCGCTATGTCACCTGCGGAGTCCCCTCCCAGCACCAGAGGCGGGGGGAACTCCCTCCTCATGCCCCGGACGCCCGCTCTCGTATAGACATCCAGCCGGTTAAGGGATGCAGCCTTTACTCTTACGGTCACGAAGTTGGGTTGAATAGCCGGGTCCGGCCGTTCGCCGTATACGAGGGCTTCAGGGCCGCCGTGGGACTCGATGTAGACTGCCTTCATTCCAGCCTCCTTGGCACAGCGTTTCTAGTCATTCCGCCTACGCCGTAGACGCTATTCCCCTTCCTGGAGAGTCCTGTAGCAGTTGGTGCACAGGAACACGAGGGCCAGGGCTTCTTCATGGCTTGCCATCTGGCCGCACCGGGGTATGTCCGGGTCGGACTTCCAGGGTTGGTGAAACCTGCCGCCGCACATCTGGCAGCCCGCCTGATGATAGTCGTCCAGGACTCCCTGGCAAACGACGCATATTTCTCCCATGTCGACCAAAGGCTAGCCTCTCTTTACCATGATGCGCTTTCTGGCGAGAGCGGTCTCTTCTTCCCGCGACCTGATCTGGCCAGTGATGCGGGCGTCTTTCAGTTCCTTGATTAGGTCCCCCATCATCGGACCCTGTACAGCGCCCAGTGCGGCGAGGTCTCGGCCTGTGAGAACTGGTCTGACATTCCTCCAGGACCGGAGATACTCGCGCAACGTGCACGCCACGTCAGCGTCGGGCGTCATGATGGACACAGCCTCTATGCTTTCGTGTGAGCGGGCGTCCAGCCATTCAGCCAAGTCTTGAGGGGACATGGCCGACAACTCTTGCGCCGACCGAGCGGCCACCTCCACGGTGTCCGTCACCGTCTTGGCCCATCGGCTGGGCATATTCAGACGCTGAATTATAGCCGTTCCGTCGTCGGATGACACTCCGTATACCATCATGGCGAGCCAAAGCAACCGGCCCGGCATACCGGAGCCCCGACTGATATCCTCGCGTGGCCCTCTCTCCCCTTGGGAGAGTGTTGGGGTGAGGGCTGCCCCCAGCGACGTATGGATTGCACTCAGGAGGCCCAACTCACGGAAGCGGCTTAAGGTTTTCAGCGGGTGTGGCTCATAAAAGGCCCGGTCGATTTCGTTGCGCACCCTGTCTCCGCTCACTGTGTCCAGCGACCTATTCCCGACTGCATCAATGAGCCAGTAGTTCGTTTCCTTCTCCAGCGACAACTCCAACCTGACTTCGTACCTGGCAGCCCTGAATAGCCGTGTGGGATCGTCTACGAAACTGTTGGGATAAAGAGCACGGACCACCCCTGCTTCCAAGTCATGCTTCCCGCCCAACGGGTCCAGCAGAGTTCCCGCGTCTTCGCCGGTCAGCGGCAAGGCCACGGCGTTTATTGTGAAGTCGCGACGCTTGAGGTCGGAGACTATGTCGGATGGAGAAACCTTGGGCAAGGCGCCTGGCCTGGAGTACGCCTCCGTGCGGGCTGTCGCAACGTCGATGCGGTCACCGCCCAGTTGCAACGTAGCGACACCGAACCTGAGGTGGGACTTGAGCTTGGCCCCGGTCCTGGTTGAGATTTCAGACGCTAACTGGATTGCGTCGCCTTCAACCGCCATGTCCAGCTCGGTCAGAGGCGCTTGCCGGAGAAGGTCACGAATGCTCCCCCCCACCAGGAAGAGGGGCATCCCGAGGCCCTGTGACGTAGAAACGACGGCCTGAAACAAGGGCAGACAGGATGCAGGCAGCGAAGATTCCAGGCGGGAAAGCAAGTGTGAATCAGTTGGGAGCGTCCTCATGGGGAACAGCCCCATTATAGCACAACCGTCGAAACCGACCGGAGAAACCATTTGTAGCAGGGACATTTGTATTTGATTTCACAAATTGATTGACCAGGACATAATGTTAATCTTAGAATTTGGTTAGATGCATTCTGATTCTTGGTCGATGGTGACCTGCTAGTCAGCTGATGGTCCAAGCGCCAATTCGACGCTCCGCTTCCGACCAAGGGATGTAAAGGCTGTTTCCGTGTCGATGTCATACCGGCCCATAAACATTGAAGTTCCGGGCGACGTACCGGAAGTTGTCATAATGCGGCTTCCCCAGTACATCCGCGTCCTGGAACTGCTGGAGGCAGACGGGGCTGAAATGGTCAGCTCTCAACAGCTGGGCGATATGCTGCAAGTCACACCCGCACAAATCAGGAAGGACTTGAGCTATTTCGGGCGTTTCGGGAAACAGGGCAGAGGATACAGCGTAAGCCGACTCCAGGCCGAGCTCAAGGACATCATGGGGCTGAACCGCCAGTGGAACGTGCTGCTGGTGGGAGTCGGGAGGCTTGGACGGGCCATCATAGGCTACCCTGGATTCGCACCCGAGGGGTTCAAGATAGCTGCGGCTTTCGACGCCAACCGTCGGATGGTCGGGAGATTAGTCGGAGACCTGAAAGTCCGCTCTATGGACGACCTGAACGACGTCGTGGGAGAGTTGGACATCCGCATAGGGATCGTGGCTGTTCCCGGCAGATACGCACAGAAAGTCATCGACCGATTGGTGGAATGCGGCGTGTTGGCTATCATGAACTATGCGCCCATAACGCCTCAGACGAGGGACGGCGTAAAGATTAGGAATATAGACCCGGTGCTCTCGCTGCAGACGATGACTTACTATCTGCTGACCGAGAGGCCGTAAGCAGTAAGCTAAGACTGGGCCTGGGGAGGGGCCGCGCGCGGACGCCTTCTCCGTGCGATGCGGACACGAACTTCCGCTCTGCGCACCGCAGCCACAGCGCGTTCCAAGTCCAGGTCGGAGGTGCGGTTGGCAAGCCGTTCCTGCGCCCGTTGGACCGCAACCTGTGCCCTCTGCTCGTCGATTTCGTCGTCCCTTTCGCAGGCGTCCGCCAGAATCATCACCCTGTTGGCGATGACTTCCATGAACCCGCCGGACACTGCAAGGTACGTTTCTTCGCCGTCCTTGCGGAGCATGATCTCGCCAGGCTGCAAAGCCGTCATCAGCGGAGCGTGGTTCGGGAGAATGCCCAACTCGCCCTCCATCCCCGGGGCCGTGAGCACGTCTACGTCGTCTGAGTAGACCTCCCGTTCGGCTGTGATTATCTCGACTCGCATGGGCATGACAGCTTACTCCGCCTGCATCCGCTGAGCCGTTTCGATAACCTCATCCATTGTGCCGGTCATGTAGAAGGCCTGCTCGGGCAGGTCGTCATGTTGGCCTTCCAGTATCTCTGCGAAACCTCTGACCGTTTCACGCACTGGAACGTACTTGCCGCCCATCCCCGTGAAGGTCTCCGCAACGAAGAAGGGCTGGGTCAGGAAACGTTGGATCCGCCTCGCCCTGGCCACTGTCGTCTTGTCCTCTTCGGAGAGCTCCTCAATGCCCAGGATGGCGATAATGTCCTGCAGGTCCCTGTAGCGCTGGAGCACCTGCTGGACTCCCCGCGCCACCCGGTAGTGTTCTTCACCCACGATCCTGGGTTCGAGCATCCTGGAGAATGAGGCCAGGGGGTCCACGGCGGGATACAGACCTTGAGAAGCCAGTGCCCGCTCCAACGAGACTACAGCGTCCAGGTGTCCGAAGGTGGTCACAATACCCGGGTCTGTGTAGTCATCAGCGGGAACGTAAATCGCCTGGAACGAGGTGATGGAGCCTTTGGTGGTGGATGTAATTCTCTCCTCCAGGGCTCCCATTTCCGTTCCCAGGGTGGGCTGGTAACCCACAGCCGAGGGCATCCTTCCCAGAAGCGCCGACACTTCCATGCCGGCCAGGATGTAGCGGTAGATGTTGTCGATGAACAGAAGCACGTCCTGGCTCTGCTCGTCCCGGAAGTACTCGGCCATAGTCAGCCCCGTAAGCCCTATGCGTGCCCGCACGCCAGGGGGCTCGTTCATCTGGCCGAACACCAGCACGGTGTTTCCCATGACCCCTGAGTCCTGCATCTCATGCCAGAGGTCGTTTCCTTCTCGGGAGCGTTCTCCCACACCGGAGAACACCGAAACTCCCTTGTGGACTTGGGCAATGTTCCTGATGAGCTCCATGATGATGACCGTCTTGCCCACTCCCGCTCCGCCATAGGCTCCGATCTTTCCGCCCTTCAGGAAGGGGGTGACCAGGTCGAACACCTTGATGCCCGTTTCGAGAATCTCGGTGCCGGTGCCCTGCTCCTCGAAAGGAGGCGGCGCCCGGTGGATGGGCCAGTTCTGGCCAGCCTCTACGGGACCAAGGTTGTCCAGCGGCGTGCCAGTCACGTCGAACAGCCTGCCGAGAGTCTCCGGGCCCACGGGCACGGACACCGGGTTGCCAGTGTCGTCCGCCTCGACGCCTCGAGCCAGCCCTTCTGTCGGCCCCAACGCCAGGCAGCGGACCCAGTTGTTGCCTATGTGTTGCTCCACCTCCAGCACCAGCTTTTCGCCCTGGTTGTCAATCTCCAAAGCGTTGTAGAGGGTGGGCAGCCCGTCGGGCGGGAACTCTATGTCCACCACCGTCCCGATTACTTGTACTACCTTGCCTTTTGCCATGGCTCCTCCCAAATGGGGCTTATCTTCAGGAACTATGTCGCTACGGTTCCTGCTCTATCCTTCCAGGGCGGCGGCCCCGCCTATGATGTCCAGCAGTTCGTTGGTTATGCTCTCCTGGCGGACCTTGTTGGCCACCAGCGTCAAATCGGAGGCCATTTCGTTGGCGCTGTCGGTGGCGCTCCGCATGGCCACCATTCTGGCCGACTGTTCCGACGCGTTTAGCTCCAGCAGCGCGTGGTATATCTCCATCTCCACGAACCTGGGAAGCAGAGAGCCAAGCACGGTCAAGCTGTCGGGTTCGTATATGTATCCGACACGACTCTCAGACGAGAGTTCTGCAGGCTCTATGGGCAGCAGCTTTTGCACAACCGGCCTCTGGAGCGTGGTGTTTACGAAATCGGCGTATCCCAGGTACACCTCGTCAACTTCTCCGTCGGTGAACTGGTCGCACACCATGCCGGAAATGGGAGTGGTGTCCGCCACCGTGGGCCGGTCGCCCATGTTGATGAACACGGCCTTCACGTCCTGGCCGTATCTGACCATGAAGTCTCGACCCTTGCGCCCGACGGTGATGAGGCTCACCGGGGCTTCCTGCTCGGCGATGAATTGGGCCGCCCTCCGGTTCAGGTTGGAATGGAGTCCTCCACAAAGGCCCCTGTCAGGCGACATAAGGACCAGCAATGACCGGTTCACGGGCCTGACCTCCAGCAACGGATGAGGAGCTCCCGACTCCTCGCCGGGTTGGGCTGCCAGGTCGGCGATCACCGCGCTTATCTTTTCCGCATAGGGCCGTCCGGCAAGCACTGAACTCTGGGCGCGCCGCATCTTGGACGCGGCGATCATCTCCATCGCCTTGGTCACCTTGCCGGTGTTTTCGATGCTGCGGATTCGCCGCTTTATCTGTCTTAAGCTTGGCATGGCATCTGGCTGCTGTTAGGTTGCTTGCTCGGCAATGAAGGCGGCCTTGAACTCGGCTATGGCCGCTTTCAACGACTCCTCTGTCTCTTCGGACAGGTCTTTGGATTCTGCAATCACCTTGCCTAATTCAGGGTTGGCCGTGTCAAGGTGTTGCAGCAGCTTCACCTCGAACTCCTGGCACTGCTCCAAGGGAATGTCGTCCAGGTCGCCGTTGTTCACCGCGAACAGGATGGAAACTTCCTTTTCCAGTGGCATCGGCTGGTATTGGGCCTGCTTCAATATCTCCGTGCTCCGCTGTCCCCGCTCAAGCTGCTGCCGGGTGGCCCTGTCAAGGTCGGCGGTACCAAACTGAGCGAAGGTTGCCAGCTCCCGGTATTGGGCAAGGTCCAACCGCAGGCGTCCCGCCACCCGGCGGATGGCCCTGGTCTGGGCGGCTCCGCCCACACGGGAAACTGACAGTCCCACGTTCACGGCGGGGCGTATGCCGGAGTTGAACAATTCCGGCTCCAGATATATCTGACCATCGGTGATGGAAATCACGTTGGTGGGCACGTATGCCGAAACGTCACCCGCCTGGGTCTCGATGATGGGCAGGGCGGTCATGGACCCGCCGCCGTACTGGTCGTCGAGTCGAGCGGCCCTTTCCAAAAGTCTGCTGTGGAGGTAGAACACGTCTCCAGGGTAAGCTTCACGACCGGCGGGTCGCCTGAGCAGAAGGGACATCTGCCGGTAAGCCCAGGCGTGCTTAGTCAGGTCGTCATAGACTATGAGGACGTCGCGGCCCTGCTCCATGAAGTACTCGCCTATGGCAGCGCCGGCGTAAGGAGCGATGTACTGGAGGGGAGCCGGGTCGGAGGCGTTGGCCGCCACAACAATGGTGTGGTCCATCGCCCCGTTCTCCTCTAGGCTTCCCAGCACCTGGGCCACTTTGCCCTGCTTCTGACCTATGGCGACGTAAATGCAGACTAGGTCCTCGCCCTTCTGATTGATGATAGCGTCAATGGCGATGGCTGTCTTACCCGTTGAACGGTCGCCAATGATAAGCTCTCGCTGTCCTCTGCCTATTGGAATCATGGAGTCGATGGCCTTGACTCCGGTTTGCACCGGAGTGTCCACCGACTTTCTGGTCACGACGTTGGGGGCGATTTTCTCCACCGGCCTTGTTCCCTCGGATTGGACTGGGCCCTTGCCGTCAATGGATCTCCCCAGGGCGTCAATGACGCGGCCCATCAGACCGGCGCCCACCGGCACCTCAATGATGCGACCGGTGGCCCTGACGGTGTCTCCCTCCTTGACAGCGTTGGGGTCGCCCATGACGGCGGCTCCGACAGTGTCCTCTTCCAGGTTAAGGGCCAGCCCCAGCACTTCGTTGGGGAACTCCAGAATTTCGTTGTAGCGTGCGCCTTGGAGCCCCTGCACCCGTGCGATTCCGTCTCCCACCTCGACGACAGTGCCGACGTCCACCAGACTAAGCTCTGCGCCGAACTCCTCGATCTGGCGCCTCAGCACCGATACGATGTCTTGACCACGAGTGGTCATGCTTTACCTCCCGGTGTGTCGACCGGGTTCACGCCCCGGCCTCCATTGTCTCTCTTTGCAGTTGCCTGCCCATTCTGTCCAGACGGGCCTTGGCGCTTCCGTCGATAAGTTTGTCGCCGACCCGCATGACCAGTCCGCCCAATATTTCCGGGTCCACCTGGGTATGAAGCTCGACTTCCTTCTGGAGCAGCCCTTCCAGAAAATTCTTGACCCGGTCTTTCTCGGCGTCGTCCAAGTCCACTGCGGACCAGACTTCCACGTCCTCCCTGCCCCGCCTCTGGTTCAAGAGCCTGAGGTACCACATTTCCACCTGGTCAACCTGGTCGGTGAGGCCCCTGGAAATGAGAAGGGACACCAGGTTCTGGACTATGGGGTCTGTAGACCCAAAGGCCTGGCTGATGACCTGCAACTTGTTGGCCAGAGGAACCTTAGCGTGCTGCAGGAAGGACCTGAGCTCCTCTTCCTGGACGGCCTCGGATATGGCCGACAGGTCTCCCGCCCATTCGTCAACCAGATCTCTCTCCACGGCCAAGTCGAATATGGCCTGAGCGTATCTCTTTCCTGAGGTGCTCTTGGGCATGGTCGGGCGCTACTCCCTGGGAATCCTTTCGCCTTCTTCAAGGACCTGAGCTATCAGCTCGCTGTGGGCCGTCCGGTCAAGGGAGCGCTGGATTACCCGCTCGGCGGCGGTCATGGCCAGATCGGCGAAATGGCTCCTGACCTCGGCCACTGCGGCGTCCCGTTCCCGCTGAATCTCGTCCCGGGCCCTGGCCACCAGCGCATCCGCATCCTGGCGGGCGCGGACTTCCTCTTGCTCCCTGAACTGCTCTGCGGCAACCCTGGCCTGGTCCAGCAGCCGCTGGCCTTCCACTCTCGCCTCGTTTATCTGACGCTGCGTGTCGGCCTGGGAAGCCGCAGCTTCCTCGCGTGCTTTGTCTGCGGCCTCAAGGCTTTCCTTAATCCGTTCCGACCTCTGGTCGATCATCCTCAAGATAGGCTTATAGGCGACCAGGTAGAGCAACACCAGAAGTACGGTGAAGTTCACCAAATAGATAATTAGTGTAGGAACGTGAAGTCCTAAGCTCTCCACGGCTCACCCCTACTTTGACGTTGTTCTGCCTAAAATACGAAGCCGATCATGATTGCCGCGACCAACGCGTAGATTCCCAGCGCCTCTGCGAAGGCGATGGCCAGAATCATGTTGGTCTGTATGGAGCCCCTGGCCTCGGGATTGCGTCCGATGGCGTTCATGGCGGCGGCTCCCAGTATGCCTATGCCTATGCCTGGGCCAATAAGGCCAAGTCCTATGGCCAAGCCTGCGCCCAACATCTTAGCGGCGTCGGCGCTTATTTCCTGGGCGGCCACGCTGGCGGCGATTACGTGCAGGATCTCCATGTTTCCTCCCTTACCGAATTGTGGCTTCCGGTCTAGCCAATTTTCGCACTAGTCTTGCCTGGACGAATAGATTGCGTAGATGCCGCCCAGTGCGGCGGCGGCTATTCCCACGGTTGCGGCTGCTATCAAGAGCACGATTACGTCCACGACTTTCCTCCTAAGGCGAACCTACGCCCTAATGTCCCTCTTCCTCATGATGATGGGGGGTCATTGCCACTGCTGCAAACACCAAGGTCAGTCCGGCGAATATCAGCGCCTGTATAAACCCGACCAACAACTCCAGTCCATACACGAGCAGAGTTGCCACGAAAGGCACCAGGAACGCCGATATAAGGACCAATATCTCTCCGGCGGTCATGTTCCCGAAAAGCCTGAAAGTGAAGCTGATGACCCTCACGAATTCGCTGAAGGCTTCAAGAGGGCCTATAAAAGCGAAGTCCAGGAACCCCTGGAACGCTTCAAGGAACCTGCCCCGGAACAGGCCGACTATGCCGCGCTTGAGGCTCCCCACACGGATGAACTTGCCAAAGTAGGGGAACTTTATCAGCCACAGGCCCAGGAACTCCACAAACACGAAGGACACCAGCGCCAGGGCCAAAGGCATGTTCAGATCGGTGCCCGCGGGCCGGAGCAGGTGTATGGTTATGGTCTCGTCACCGAATTTCCAGAAACCGCCCTCTCCGTAGCCCAGGGCCTGGTACAGCGGAAGCAGCCCGATCCAGGCATTGAACATAACGAACAGGAATATCGTGGCAATGACGGGAAACACCAGGCGTCCCTTATCTTTGCCTACGACGCTCTCTACGAAGTTCAGCAGCGCCTCTATGATCCCCTCAAGCACATTCTGGAAGCGGCCGGGGACAAGCTGCATCCGACGTGTCCCGATTACAAAGACGATAATTAACAGCGCCGATACAACCCAGGCTGAAAGGATGGTGTTGCTTATGACGAACCCTTCCGGGAAGGGGCCGTCATGCACCAGGGTTTCGCCGTCCTGTCCCGTCCGCTCGCCATGGAAGTCGTGGATGTCTTCCGGGTGGACCTTCTCCTCGTGCTCGGCGTCGAGGAAGTCCAGGTAGCGTTGGCGCTCACTGAAGGGGAAAACGGTCTGGGCCGGCAGGTGGATGGACGGTTCGGGGATGATGCCTACGGCGGTCTTGCCCGCCTCTTTGTCTTCGCTGGACTGCGTGAAGGCAGCGCCGATGGAGCCGGTGATGATTCCTGCAAGAAACAGAGCCACCAAGGCTAACAGCCCTAGAATGACTAATCTCTTGGTCCCTGCCGACACTTAGGGGTTACCCCCCTTTTCGCCGGTGTCCTTATCGTTTTCCTTCAGCATTGGTTGGACCAGCTTATATACTCCGTAAAAGGCGGCGGCGGTTCCCACCAAGACACCCAAGAGTGTAAACAGGGGACGAGTTCCTGTCAGGTGATCCAGCCCAAGGCCTCCGAGGACTCCTACCACTATGCAGGATGCAACGTACCAGCCTAAGCCCACGAAGCGGAGGGCTGTTCCCAAAGGGCGCCCCCTTCAAAAACCTAGCGAATCCTATCACTTACCCTTGGGCAAGTCAACAGGATTCCTGTCAACGGAGGTTGGCTCGAAACAAGGCCGGAGCAAACAGCGTCAAGAGCTGCTTTGAGGCTTTTCGAAGTCTTCCAGGTCCAGGCTGTTGATGAAGTCGGTGAAGGCGGACATGCGCCGGAGGTCCTCTTCCTTGACGTCAGGGGCCTCTCCCTCTGCACCGGCCACGGGCTCTCCCGGCAGGATGGGTTTCCCCGTCTCCTTGTCCATCAATATGCCGGCCTTTTCAAGCACCTGGTCCTCAGCGTATATGGGCACGTCCACCCTGACGGCAAGCGCTATGGCGTCGCTGGGACGGGAGTCGATTTCCATATTGTTGCCGTTCACGCTGATGGTTATCTTCGCGTAGAAAGTGTCGCTCTCCAGGCCGCTCACCAGTATGTGGCTTACCGAGGCGCCCAACGTTTCCAGCACCGACCTGAGCAGGTCGTGGGTCAGGGGGCGGGGCACGGCGATGTCCTGGAGTTTGACTGCGATGGCGTCCGCTTCGGCCGGCCCTATCCAGATTGGCAGATACCTGTCGGAGTCCTTCTCCTTCAGGATGACTACCCTCTGGTAGTTCATCATGCTTACTCTTATGCTGTCGATCACCATCTCCGGCATCAGCGGGGAGCCTCCAAAACGGGTTCAGTGAGCGTTGACCGTGGGAATCATTTTAGTCGTGCCGTCGTTTGAGTGTCAACCCGAACCGAGTCAAAACAGGCGTCGTTGGGGACCTATGAAGCGTCGTTTTTTTGGATATACGCATAGAATTCGGAACTCCACCATTCGTTGTCAAGACGCCTGTCCAGGAAGTAGCCCAGGGCGTCGTCCCAAGCCTCCAGGTCCGTCACCACGTCCTTGAAATAGGAGAAGTCCTCCTTCAGTTCATGCCCAATGTTCTCTTCCTTTCTGGCCTCGCCGGCCCTGCGATAGCTGTTTTCCGGGAACCACAGGAGGTTCTTCAACCGGTCGGAACGTTGGAAGTCCGACAAGTGTTTCCCGTCCCGGCCTGAATGATTGTCGTTAAGGACGATGGCCTGAGCGGCGGGCGGCCCGTCCAGAGCGTTGCAGTAGCTCTGATAGCCGTCTTCTGACTCCGTCTTGTAGCACTTGAAGACCGCGCTCCCGTTCTTCTGCTCCCACCGCACATACCAGTTCATGGGATACCAGACCTCGTAGTCGATTTCCACAGCTTCTCGAGGGGCCTGGTCCGTGAGGACTCCCTCGTTAAGCGAATCAACAGCGGACACAATGTCGGCGCTCCCCTGCGCATACACCAGCAATTCAATGGGATCGTCATCGTAGCTGTAGCTCGCCCTGAAAGAGACAAAGACGCTGAACCCCAGCAACAGGGCTGCCACACCCAGCCCCGCGGCGGCGGCGCTCAGCTTAATGGGAGTACTGGCCAGCACGTACAGCAGACCCGCTATCATGCCGCAGACTACGCCCAGAAGCCCCCATTGCTGCCATGACGTCAGGTCCCCGGTCCCGGTGTATTTCTGGAGCAGGTATACCCCGGACAGGAGAATGAGCGGCGCAAGGGCCATGGGTGTTAAGGCCGCCCCTCCTAGCGCCTTGCTCCACCGTATATTGTCGATCAGGCGGCCCAGGAACATGCCCGCCAGGAAGATGAAGGGAACCGCCATGTTCACAAGAAGCCAGGGCATCTTCTCTGACGCCACTGTGTAGGCCAGCAGCGTCGCCAGAGCCCAGAACCCCAGGACCGCTCCGAAGAGGTTACCCCTTTTAATGAAGTAGATGACAGCGATCCCGCCGAATATCAGAGGTAAAAACTCGTATATCGAACCTATCATGAAATGGTAGAACCAGGGCTGGCCGCCCCGGGCCACGTCCTGCTGCTCCACCCAGTATCCCAAGCCCTGCCAGGAGCCCGTATACAGGCCGCCGAACCTGTTGCACAGGCTATGGAAGGCGCTTCCGACTTCTGTGGGACAGAAGCCATGACTCTGAGTAAAGAAACCGAATACGCTGGTGTAGAAGAAGGTCCACACCAGATAGAAGATTCCGGCGCTTATCAGCCAGACCCTCCACGCCCACGCCAGACCGATGACCACGGACACCAGGAGAGCGGTGAACAGCACAATGAAGGTGACCAGGTAGTCCCGCCCGATCACCCCCGTGGGGAAGGCAAGGAACAAATAGACCAGTGTGACGGCGACGGTGAGCGGGACCGTCAGCTGCGCCAGCTGTCTTCCGGTGCGAGTGAAGGCAGTCGCCCCAAGGGGGACAAGGAAGAGGGCCGCAGCCGCCACGGCATTGGCGGCCACTGGAATGGGAATAATTGGGAAGTTGATGAAGGGCGGCTGCCAGACGGGAAGCCCTACCTCGGTCACGCCGTCACTCACCAGGTTGACGCTGCTCAATGCATGTAACGGGATAGCCGCGAGGGCGGACCACTGAGGCAGAGTCAGAGTGATCATGAAAAGCAGGAACACTGGAGCGCGGCTGAGATCCTGCAACCGTATCTTCTTAGACGCCCATGCGACCAGCTCCGGCAGGGACATCAGGAACAAGGCGGCCCCGAATATTCCCACGACGATGTAGCTGGTCTCCTTGCTGGCGAATATCAGCGCCAGCAGGGCCGAGGCTACATACAGATACCGGTTTTTTCCCTCATCCAGATATTTCCACATCATCAGGAGAAGGGCCGAGGCAAAAAAGGCTATGAGTATGTCGTTGCGTCCGAACCTGCTGAAATACATCAGGCTGGGGGACAGCGCCAGCAGCACGGAAGTGACCAGAGCTCCGGCCCTGCCCATATAGTGGCGGAAGAAATAGGGCAGCATTGCAAGGCCCGCTCCAAACAGCACGTAACCGAGCCGGGACGTGAAGTCGGAGTCGCCGAATATCTTGAAGATGAAGGCGACCATGTGCACCTGGAAAGGGCCGTGCATCCAGGGGCTGTGCGAGTACCCTTCGCCCTGCGCCATGCGCCAGGAATAATGGACGTGGAGGCTTTCGTCGTAGTGCATGGTGCGGCCGTCCAGGTCCCATAGCCTGAGCCCAAGCGCCACCGCCGTAATTAGAAGGAAAAGCGCAAGCTCCCACCCCAAGCGGGGCTTTAGGTCTTCCCACGCGCGGTGCACGAGGGAGGGTTTGGACTCCGGCGCTTCCGAAGTGATGTTATCCTGATCGACCATTTTCCCGGTGAATAACCTCTGACTCAAAAGGCATTCGCTCGTATATCACTACGCCGCCCCACTGTCCTGCGGGTTTCAAGAATGAACCGAATTCGCCTAATTCCAGCGGACCGTATTTCGACCGCTCCCTTGGCCCGGCGTACACGTACCGTACATCGTAAGCTTCCAGCAACTGGCGGACCCGCACAGAATCCTGGCTGGTGTAAATCTCTTCCACCAGTTTCTCCCGCTCGCCCAATATATCCAGGTGTCCCCTCCATTGGCGTTGGTGTCCCGGCCAGTTCAATAGAGTGGCCAGTCCAGTGGACGCAGCCACCCTACCGTGGTCCGTATAACTGCCTCCAACAGCCTCTACTATCCGGCCTCTCGGCGCTTCATCCCTCAGCCAAAGGATTGCCGAATACTCGTCAGGGCTGGAGCGCTTCAGGTAGTCCAGGCCGTCCAAAGAGCCTCCGCCACCGCGTATGTACACGTCCCTGGCCGAGGCCACGGGGAAGTATAACGCTCCAAGAATCAAGACTGCCACTATGCCCAACCACGCAACTCGGACCATATTCGTAGATCGGGGAGACATAACGCTTGTAGAGGGCGGGACCGGTTGTTCCTCGTTTGTGTCGTCCGATTCATCCTGGGCGTCGCCCGTCCGGCGCCATACGTAGTACAGGCCAACGGCCGACACGACGCCCAGCAGTATCCACGCCTGGTAGTACAGTTTGAAGATGGTGTTCATACGGGTGCCGAACAGGTCCGACAGGTAGAAGAGTTCGGACCCCATGAGCAAGTAGAAAGCCAGCGCCGCCAGGACGAGCAAATAGGAAACTGCCGGGTTGGCGCCGGTGCGTTCCCTCAGGGCGAGGGTGTAGAGCGCCGCTCCGACGATGACCATCGCCGGAATCAGGCGGGCAAACCTGACGGCTATGTCGCCCAAAGCATCCCCAACGCCGCCGTCGAAGGGACTAACCGCCAGCTTTGTTGCCACCCAAAGCACGAAGGGCAGAATCGCTATAGCCGTGACCCAACCCAGCAGGCTGGGGTTCCTCCCGGCAATCCCAGGGGTCCGCAGAGCCTGCTTTATCATGAACCCGCCAACGATAGCCAGAGGAAGCCCCCATATCATTACGAAGTGGATGGGCCGCGTGCTCATTGCATCCTTAACGGGGAGTATGCCCGACGCCTGGCTGCTCAAATCAGCATAAAAGGGCAAATAGGCGATAACAGCGATAGCCAGTACGGGAACCAGCCACCCAAGCATAGGCGCCAACGCCCGCACACTGATTCCTCGGCTCCCGACGGCCTTGGCGGCCACCGCGATCGCCAATAACGCAGCCATGACCGGGAAGTCCCAGATGTTTATGAAAGCCAGCCCGCCCATGAGCAGCCCTATAGCGATTCCCTCCCACGGGTGGGCCAGCAACCTCCTGAAATCCACGTCTTCTCTGGACAGGAACAGATTGAGAATCAGTGCCAGGCTAAGCGCTATGAACGGCAGCGAGTTGACATGGGCGTGCAAGTCGCCCAGCAAGAAACTGAAGAACGGGACCTCGGTAATGGTGTAGTCCAGGCTTACGCCCTCAACCACGGTGTCGATTATCCTGGACGAACGCCACCACCAGAAGTAGCTGTCCGGGAAGAAACCTCGGGTCGCGGTGGTGTTTTCGTCCAGGCCTTTTATGCCCAGCCAGTCCCAGAACCCAGGTCCGCCAAGGCCGACGGCATTGACAAGCTCCGCCACTCCCTCCAGGTTTCCCACAACCAATATGAACAGGGGAGCTGCAAAGGCGAATGGGATGGCCAGTTTGATGCCGGCTCCCATAATGCGGACCAAGTTCAAAGCCAGGCAAAAGGCTCCCCCCGCAGCCAGCGCCGCTATCAGGGCTATGGAGAGGTTATAAGACACACTGGAGGGGATGGCCGTTAGCTTAGTCAGGAACGCCATCATGAAGTGGCCGAAATAGTAGTAGCTGATGGAGTGACCGGACAGCCAGTGGTCTTCAGGCGGAAAGCTTTCGCTCTTGAGGATCGAATTGAGAAAGCCGAAGTCCATGGGCTGCTCGGTGTGGTTGATGGCCGGAGCAAAGGACGCCAACGCAACCCATATGATGAAGAACGCCAGGAAGACGGACTCCGCCGCGATGATGGCTGTCCGTTCCCGCTTCAAGAAGGCCAAGACATCCGGCCCGTTTCTCCAGAGAATCATGGCCGACGGCACAGCGAGGGCTGCCACAACCAACACTGCGGCCCACTGGAGGTTGGGGAGGACTCCCGCCAGTCCCAACGCCCAGAACAGATAGGACGCAAGAAGCAGGCCGATAACCTTGGAGAAGATGATGCCCCGGTCAGGCAAGGATCCAAGCAGCCGGTACGTCATCGGCAAGGTGACGATGCCGACCACCTCGATAGCGACAAGCCAGATTAGCGCTTGGTGCAATTCAATCCGGTTTGGCTATTCGTTGATATGATGATGGGCCTCGGTCGAAAGAACGGCTTCTCATCGTCGCCGGAGCGTCAGTCAGAAGCCGGTTCCAATATTGCGTCTACAAACTCTTCGGGGTCGAACACGGCCATATCTTCCAGTTTTTCCCCTGTCCCAATGAACAGAATGGGCAGGCCCAGGCTCTCTCTTACCGCCAGTACTATGCCGCCCTTGGCGGTTCCGTCAAGCTTGGCCAGAAACACGCCGGTGCAACCCACAGCCTCGGTGAAGGACTTGGCCTGGGCAAGCCCGTTATGGCCGGTGGTTGCGTCTAGAATCAGCAGGACCTGGTGGGGAGCTGCGGAGTCCAGCCGCCCGATCACCCTCACTATCTTCTTGAGCTCTTCCATCAGGTTGGACTTTGTGTGGAGGCGCCCAGCCGTGTCGATAATGAGCACGTCGGCTTTCCGCGCTCTGGCCGCCTGGAACGCGTCGAAGGCCACTGCTCCGGGGTCCGCCCCCTGCCGATGGCTGATGACGTCAACGCCGACACGTTGTCCCAGAGCCTGGAGTTGCTCTATAGCCGCGGCGCGGAAGGTGTCTCCTGCTCCGAGCAGCACCCGTTTTCCGGATTCCTGAAAGTGGTGTGCCAGCTTGGCTATGCTGGTGGTCTTGCCGGCCCCGTTGACCCCCACTACCAAAACCACGAGGGGTGTTTCCGAAAGCTCGGCATCGGCATCGAAGTCCGATGGAGAATCGCTCTTCAGTCCGGCCAGCAGTTCCAGCTTCAATGCGTCGAACACCTGTTGGGGGTCGTTGTATCTCATGTCGGTGGTGACGGTCCGGAGACGGCCCACCAGTTCGAGAGACGTCTCTACACCCACGTCCGCCGAAATCAGGACTTCTTCCAGTTCCTCCCATACGCTGTCGTCGAGTTGGGATGACCGGAGGACTCCCATGATTTTCCCGAACCACGTGTCCCTGGACTTGCGTACGCCCTGCTGGGTGCGCTCTTTCGTTTCGTTGGGGTCTCTTCTCAGGAAACGGAGCATGACGTTTCGGCGCTCCTACGTGGGAGAGGACTTGAAATGTTTGAACCCGTTCTCCGCAGCCAGCTTCTCGGCGTCGGACTTGCGCCTGCCGTGTCCCTTGCCCACAACCTCTCCGTCTACCGTGACCTCCACGTTGAAGAGCTTTTCATGGTCTGGGCCTTGGACGTCGACTAACCTGTATCTGGGTGAACTCATCCCATGCCGCTGCACCAATTCCTGGAGTCTGGACTTGGGGTCCTCCGGCACGGCTCCACCAGCCAGAAGAGCTTCAAACTCATCCTCTATGGAGGAGAGAACGAACCGCTTGGCCGCTTCGTGGCCGCCGTCGAGAAAGACGGCTCCGACCACGGCTTCGAAGGCCGCAGCCAGGTTTGACTCACGCTCCCGTCCTCCAGTGGACTCCTCTCCCCTGCCCAACTTCAACGACTGCCCCAGGTCCATCTTTCGGGCGACCTTTGCCAGCGACGTTCCGCGCACCAGAGCTGAGCGCAACTTGGTCAACTCGCCTTCAGGCAAGTCGGGCCTCTGATGGTAAAGTTCGGCGGTGACAATGAGGTTCAACTCGGAATCACCCAGGAACTCCAGCCGTTCGTAGGAATCCCGAGAGCTCTTAGCCGCCCGGTCTTCGTTGACATAGGAAGGATGCACCAGGGCTTGTTCCAGCAGAGCCGGGTCTTTGAACCGCAGCCCCAGCTTCGTCTCCAACAATGTACGCTTAAAGGGCCAACCTTTGGGCAAGCGTTACCTCCGAAGAGAATCCTCTGGCGACCGATATCGCAAGGGTGAGCAATTGCATATGAGTTTGGGGCTAGCGGCCCTCGCCGTGGATTCTATCACCCGTGCCTTGAATAGCAAAGAAAGGGCTCCGGTGCGTCTCGGCTATCCAAAGGCGACTCACGAACTCGTCGCGGCCAGCATCTCCTCGGTGATTTCGGCCAGCTTTTCCTCGTTCAGCGGACCTTGCCACAGTCTGTACAGGTCGCCGTCGGCCGTGATGAACGCCGTGGCGGGTATGCCCAATACTCTGTACTTCTTGACTATGTCCGCGTCATCGGTGTATCCCGCCGGGAAGGTGATTCCCAGTTCTTCCAATAGGGCTCTCCCGTCGTCCCTGGCGCCGAGACCGAACACACCTCCGACGTCGAGGCCGAACATATTAATCTGGTCATTGTGAGTGTCGTAGAAGGCCTGAAAGTCCGGAAGTTCCGCCCTGCAGGGGGGACACAGGCCGCCCCAGAAATTAAGCGCCAGGGGTTTCCCCTGAAGGTCGCTCAGTTGCAGCATTTCCCCGCCCAGAACATCCGAACCCTGGTATGCGTTCAAGGTGAAGTCCGGGGCCGGTTTCAAGTCGAGAGCGTTATCCTCGACCTCCGTGGTAAAGGTTGGCGTCGCGTCCCCTCCGCCTGAGCCGCCGCAGGCCCCGGCGACCGACATCAGCGCCATAGCCGCAGCAAAGGCTAGAACCCATGCCAATGTTGGAAAACGTAAGCGGAGGCTCGACTTTGACATATGCGAGAAGACTTCCTTCCTGATGGACTATACGTTCCTGGGTGGATCGACCCTGCGAGAGGCGATGTGTTCCCTACTATTTTTACGCCTTTGGGACGCCGACGGTTCCATCCGCTCCAGTGGGAATCTGTGAGACCATCTCGAAGTATCTTACCAAAGCCCTCATGCCCCCTGAAGCCTGGCCCCAGTCGAAATATTCGTTGGGGCCGTGATAACTGTGCTCTGGAAGGCTGAGACCTATGAAGGTTATGGGGGCGTCCAAAAGTTCCTGCATGGTCACCACAGCTCCGATGGACCCTCCCTCTCGAATGAAGGCCGGACTCTTGCCGAAACCGTGCCTGATAGCCTCCCGAGCGGCGTCGGAATAAGGCCCTTGGAACTGGCCCAGATAGGGCTTTAGGGAGCCGGCGTCCTCCACTTTCACGTCGGGGTTGAGTTCTCCCACACGGCGAGTCAGCAGCTCCATTACTTCAGCAGGGTCCTGGTTAGGCACCAGCCTCATGCTGACCTTGGCCTCGGCCCTTGGCGGCACTACGGTCTTGATGCCCGGCCCGGTATAGCCGCCCGCGATGCCGTGGACCTCGAACGTCGGTTCGCACCAGATTCTCTTCACCACGTCGGCAGTGTCCCGGGTCCGCATAGTGGTCAGCCCATGGGCGCCGGTGAACTTGTCCAGATCGAAACCGGACGCCAGGAAATTCTCAAGCTCATCGTCGGCGACGGGTTCCACTGCTCCATAGAACCCCGGAATCGACACCGCGCCGGTCCCGGCGTCGTAAAGCTCCGCTATGAGCTTACATAACTCACCCAATGGGTTCCGTGCGGCTCCGCCTGTGAGACCCGAGTGAGCGTCCTTTTCTGCAGTCTCCAGAAGCAGCCGCGCTCCCTGCATTCCCCGCAGCCCGTATGGAATGGCCGGCACATCCCTCGACAACCAGACTGTATCGGACACCAGGACAGAGTCGGTGTTCAGGAGTTCACGGTTCGACTGGATGAAGTGAGCGAAGTTTGGGCTGCCCACTTCCTCCTCAAGCTCCCACACAAACTGGATATTTAGAGGAAGTCCTTGCTGCCGGGCAAACCTGGCCGCAAACAATGCAGTCAGGGCGGGTCCCTTGTCGTCGGTGCACCCACGTCCCAGGTACCGGTCTTCTTCGATGGCAAACGTGAACGGGTCTCGGACCCATTCGGGCTCCTGGGCAGGCTGGACATCGATGTGGTTGTAGATGGTGAGGGTTGGATGAGAAGCCGAAGAGTCCATCTTTCCCCAGACCACAGGGTGGCCCTGAGTTTCCACTATCTGGGCGTCAGCTCCAAAGGAATGGAGGACTTGGGCTGCTGCCTCGGCGCCCCGTCTTACCTCACCGGCCCGCTCCGGGTCGGAGGAGATAGTAGGTATCTGGACGAGGTCCGCCAGGACGGTCTCGAACTCCCCTTTTACGTCTGATATATAGCTTTCCAAGTCTCGCGCGGGACTTGTGGAGCTGGTCATGTCATCCCTCCCCCAATAGATGGAAATCGTAGCCTATCAGAGGGCAGTCCAGGTGTCCAGAAACAATGTCAGACTGGTTTGACTCCAAAATCAGCCCGTTGGTACACTTCCGACACACGTCGCCGCAACTTACCGGGAGGGCCATGAGACCGGGGTTGTTGAAAGCCGTCAAAATAGGGTTGCCCATCGTCGTAGTTTTGCTGGTCGTCATCTACGGGCTGGTCTCCTACATGATTGTCTCGGGGATAGCAAACGTCGACCGCACCGAACAGGAAGACCATCCCAACAACTACGACTTGCCTTACGAGGACGTGGACTTCCTCTCCCGTGACGGAGAAGTGAACCTGAGCGGCTGGCACGTCTATGACCCTTCAACCGAAAAACAGCCGACGCTCATAATAGTCCACGGGGTCAACAGCAATAGGGCCGGGGGGAATAGAGTGGCGCTGGCGGGACTGCTGTTCGCCAGAGGGTACGACAGCCTTATGTTCGACTTGAGGGCTCACGGTCTTTCCGAAGGCGACAACTCCACCTATGGCCACGAAGAACGGTGGGACGTGTTGGGCGCATTCGACTATTTGATGGACGTGGGGGTCGCGGAGAGACACATCGCAGTGCTGGGTGTGTCGATGGGCGCCGGGGCTTCGCTGATAGCGTTGGAGGAGGAACCGCGCATCAGGGCTCTGATAGTGGACGGCCCCTACGCCAACGCATCGGAGCTTGTGAACAATGAAGCCGCTCGAAGGACTCCTCTTCCCAAATGGATTATGCCGATCTTCAACCCCACGATAAACATAATGGGTGGCGGCATATATGGTGTTGACATCGGCGCTCTGAAACCCGAGGAGTCCGCGCGGAATATTCTGTACCCGATACTGGTTATACATGGAGACGGAGACGAGCGCGTTCCCGTCGAGCACGGAATCAGAGTGCACCATAACGCCCACCCGGACAGCCAGATTTGGGTGGTGCGTGGGGTCGACCACGCGGCGGCTTTCGAGAACCACCCAGCGGAGTATGTGGACCGGGTGATTGCGTATCTCGAGTCCCGCTTGGGCCCACAATAAAAGAGTACGCCTCAATAGAGACGCACCCTTTAGCAGCGCCTTAACGTATATAGAGCGGGACTACCTGGTGTTCTTCAGTTCGGACATGTCCCGGTCTTTGAAGTAGTCGTAGTTCTTCCCGATGTATTCCGCCCACTCGGTGGGGACCGAGTCCTCGGCGAATATCGCCGTCACCGGGCACACCGGCTCACAGGCTGCGCAGTCGATGCACTCGTCTGGGTGGATGTAGTACATGTCGTCTTCGTCGGTGGTGTATATGCAGTCCACCGGGCAGACATCCACACACGCTGCGTCCTTTACGCCTACACAAGGTTCTGAAATGATGTAAGTCATCTGTTAACGGACCTCCGCTGCAATCAGTGTCGCCGGGCGAGCAGGGAATTCTCCCCCTAATCCAGAGGCAATATTATAACACGGGTTTGTCGCCCGTGCAGGCAATTGACAACCAGAAAAAGCCGACTCTGGAAGTTCGGAAAGACCAATCGGCGATGAGCCTACCGGAAACACCTGTGCCTCTAGGCTGTGCGGGCGTTGTCCAGGTATTCCTGGAGGATGACTGCGGCCGAGGCGGCGTCCAAGTCCCCCTTGGACCTGGAAGGGCTCCGGCCTGCCTCGACCATCAGCCGCTGGGCCTCGGCAGTGGAGAAACGCTCGTCCTGGGTCTCAACCTGGAGTTCTGTGCTTGAAGACAACTCCTGGATGAACCTGGACACCTTCCGGGCCTGAGGGCCAAGGGTCCCGTTCAAGGAGACAGGCATGCCGACCAGTATTGTCTGAGCGTCAACCGACTTAGCTTCATCGGCGACTCTCGCGACGTCGACCCGCAGGTTCTTTCGCATAATATGACCGATGGGCCGGGCGAGTGAGCCTGTCGGATCGCTGAGTGCCATACCTATACGGCGGTCGCCGACGTCCAGGCACAAGACCCTCACTTCCCCAGCCCTTTCCGCACCAGCTCCGGCGTCGCCCGCAGAGCATCGTCCAGCTTGTCGGGGTCTCTGCCGCCGGCCTGGGCCATGTCTGGCCTGCCGCCGCCACCGCCGCCCATTATTTGAGCCGCCTCTTTGACGATGTTCCCGGCGTGGAGTCCCGCGTCCACAAGGTCTCTGGTTACCATAGCCATGAGCGCCGGCCGCCCGTCGGACACCGACCCCAGGACGATTACGCCGCTGGACAGCTTGTCCCTGAGCCAGTCGCCCATCTCCCGTATCGCGTCGGAGCTGGCGGCGGAAGTGCGCACGGCAAGCACCTTGACGCCGTCCACGTCCTGCACCTTCGGAAGCGCTTCTTCCGCTTCGGCTTTGAGGTTCATGCGCTCCAGGGACTCCAACCTCTTGCGGAGGTTGTCCCAGTCCTGGAGAAAACTGTCCAGCCGGCTCTCCAGGTCCACGGAAGCCGTCTGGAGCTTCTGAGCCAAAGAGTCGATCAGGGTAGACCGTTCGACGAACAACTCATGCGCGACACGGCCAGTAACCGCCTCTATCCTTCTCATCCCCCCGCCAATTCCGGAGTCTCCTATGACGAACAGCGGGCCCACCTCACCAGTGTGGTGAACATGGGTGCCGCCGCACACCTCGACGCTGAAGGTGTCTCCCCCACTGGACATTTCCACGACCCGCACCACATCCCCATAGCGGTCTCCAAAGAAGGCCAACGCGCCGTCTTCCACGGCCTGGGTGAGGCTGGACTCCCGTACGCTCACCTGCAGGTTGTCCATGATTTTGTCGTTGACCAATGACTGAATGTCCATCTGCTCTTCCCTGGACAGCGGACCGACGTGGCTGTAATCGAAACGCAGCCGGTCGGGAGCAACGTAAGAGCCGGCCTGACGCACGTGGGGACCAAGAGTCTGGCGCAGGGCCGCGTGCAGGAGGTGGGTCCCGCTGTGGTTGCGAGCGGCGTCGGCCCTGGACCTTGCCTCTACAACCGCTTCCACACGGTCGCCCAGGGAAAGGCCTCCCCGCTCGACGACGCCCTCGTGGACAATAAGTCCAGCCACGGGCGCATGGGTGTGTTCGACTCGAACCGACCCATTGGGGGCGGTAATTACGCCAGAGTCACCGACCTGGCCTCCGCCCTCAGGGTAGAAGGGCGTGTCCTGGAGCACGACCTCCACTTTCTTTCCTTCGGAGGCGTGGCCAACCGGTGCGTCGTCTTCCAACAGAGCCACTACCACCGAGGCCCGGGAGAGGCCCTCGTACCCGACGAATTGCACGGCATCGACGCCCAGGTCTTCGTATGTGGTCAGTTTCTCCATGCCGCCCACGAATACATGAGCCGAACGCGCCCGTTCCCGCTGGGCTTCCATCTCCCTCTCGAACCCCTCCATGTCCACGGTAAGGCCTCTTTCGGAGGCGATCTCCGAGGTCAATTCGGGAGGGAACCCGTAGGTGTCAGACAGGGTAAACGCATCGGACCCGGAAAGCACGCCGACGCCTTTGTGCGCCTCCAGCAGTCCTTCCAGGATGCCCATGCCCCGTTCGTAGGTCTGGGCAAAGCGTTCCTCCTCCTGGCTGACTACCCTCTGGATGAAGGAGCGGTTGGCCGACAGTTCAGGGTAGGCGCTCTGGAAGCGGTCCACGGCAGAGTCGGCAATGTGCGCAAAGAAGGCTTGGTCGAGACCCAGACGCTTGCCGTATCTGATCGCCCGGCGTATGACCCGCCTCAGCACATAACCCCGGCCTGCATTGCCGGGGACGACTCCGTCGTTGATGAGGAAGGCCACCGCACGCCCATGTTCGGCCACCACACGCAATGCGTAATCAGTTTCGGAGTCCTGGGCGTAGGGCTTTCCGCTCAACTCGACGGCTCGGTCCAGAATGGGCCGCAGGAGGTCTGTCTCGTATACGCTGGTCTTTTGCTGGAGAACGGCCGCCGCCCGCTCCAGGCCCATGCCTGTGTCGATGCTGGGAGCTGGCAGCGGAGTGCGGGAGCCGTCCACGCTCTGGTAGTACTGCATGAACACCAGGTTCCAAAGCTCCACGAACCGCTCACATTCGTGGTTGGGATGGCAGCCGGGTTGGCCGCAGCCACGCTCGATGCCTCCGTCGTAATGTATCTCGCTGCAGGGTCCGCAAGGCCCTTCGATGCCGGCAGGGCCCCACCAGTTGTCCTCGTCACCGTACCTGAATATCCGCTCCACGGGAACGCCGACGCCTTCATTCCATAGTTTGAAAGCCTCTTCATCATCAAGGTATATGGTCACAAAGAGCCGCTCGGGTTCCAGCTTGAAATGCTGAGTGACAAATTCCCAGGACCAGTCCACCGCCTCCGGTTTGAAGTAGTCTCCGACGGAGAAGTTGCCCAACATCTCGAAGAAGGTCAGGTGCTTGTGGTCGCCAACTTCTTCCACGTCGGATGTGCGGAAGCTCTTCTGAACCGAGGTGAGACGCTTGGCCGGCGGAGTGGTCTCGCCCATGAAGTAGGGCTTGAAGGGGACCATTCCAGCGCTGGTGAACAGCAGTGTGGGGTCTCCCGAGGGAATCAAAGAAGCGCTTGGGACAATAGTGTGCGCTTTGTCCTGGAAGAACTCCAAGAAGACCCGGCGAATATGGTCTCCGTCCATTGTCTCCTCTATCAGGTTCGCAGGCAGGCGGTAGGGCTCTCGAATCAGTGTAACTATATCGAAAGGGCGCCGCCTAGTCCATTAACCCTATGTCGCATAAGCAGGTAAACCGATTGACCGCCCTGTCGGGTTTCTCTACAATCAAAAGACGGGCCACTTTATCCAAGGAGCCGGAATGCACTCTAGTCTAGTCAGCAAGATCGAAAAGGCACGGATTTACGCTGAGGAACGGGACAGAATCAGCATCAAGTGTTTCAGCGCTTCATTTCGAGGCAATCACAACAGCTATGAAGTGAGCTACGAGGACGGCCAGTGGAGCTGTTCATGCTACTTCTTCGCAAACCATCAGACCTGCAGCCACACCATGGCCTTGGAGCGAATATTACAGGGCATGGTGCCTCAAACGGCGGTGTCGGAGCAGGTGTAGTCAGACTGCGTGCGGGCGTAACTCAGTGGTAGAGTGTCTGCTTCCCAAGCAGAAAGTCGAGGGTTCGAATCCCTTCGCCCGCTCCACACATTTCAACTGACGGCCGCCCTATTAGCCCGCACCAGGCGCCCCTGGGCTAACCCATCAGCTTGGGGTCAATCTGCATCAAGGACACGTGGGCTCCCTGCGGGTCCCTGATTAAGCAAATACGGCCCACGTCCTCTATGTCCATCGGGGGCATCACTTCGCTGGCGCCCATATCGTTAGCGCTCTTCAGAGAGTCGTCCAGGCCAGCTACGGCGATGTAGATGGACCAGTGGGGAGGAAGCTCACCCCATTCCTTCTTGATTTCCAACATGCCGCAGGCAGACTGGTCGCCCAGCCTGTATTCGAAGTACTCTCCCCCAGGGCTTGGACCGCTTCGGACCGACCACCCGAACAGGCCGCCATAGAATCGGGAAGCGACGTCCGTGTCGTTCGTGTACAACTCGTTCCAAGCCAGAGCTCCGGGCTCCCCGAACAGCTCGGCTCCGATGTTCTCCTTGGGCTGCCATACACTGAAGACGGCGCCCGTCGGGTCTTGCAGCACGGACATCCGACCGGAGTCGAAGACATCGAAGGGACCCATGATCAGATTGCCGCCCAGGTCCTTGGCTCTGGCCGTGGAAGCGTCGGCGTCGTCCACGGTGAAGTAGCTCTGCCAGAAGGGCTGGCCGCCGGACTGTGCCATCATTGAGTCGTCCATCTGGAACATGGCACAGACGTTTTTGCCGCCCTTGTTCAACATGACGTAGAAGCCCTGTTCTCCCATAGGCATTTCCACGAAGTCCAATCCCAGCAATTGGGTGTAGAACTTCTTGGAACCCTCTACGTCCGGCGTGGCCAGGTCTGCCCAGCTGAACATTCCAGGTTGGTGTTTGGTTATTTCCATTGGTCCTCTCTCAAGTGGAGTCCGGCCGTAGTCGGACTTGTCGGGACTGGCAGCGTATAGACCCTAAAGGGCTTGTTCGCCTTCCTCACCCGTGCGTACTCGGATGGCGTTGTCCACGCCGGTAATGAAAATCTTGCCGTCGCCGATTTCTCCCGTGCGGGAGTGTTCGATGATGGTGTCTACCGCCTTACGAGTGTCCTCGTTCTTGACCACCAGTTCCAGCTTCACCTTGGGCAGCATGTCCACCACGTAACGCCCCGTTCCCCTGGGCCCGCCGGTCATGACACCCCTCTGAACGCCTCGTCCTGTGACGTGGACCACGTTCAGCCCTACGAGGCCCACCTCGGCAAGGGCGTTCGTCACTGCGTTGAGCCTGTCGGGTCTGATGATAGCCTCAATTTTGTTCATGCCCTTCCCCCATTCGTAGATACTGCGTTATGGCCGCACCCAATTAATCTTATTACCTCGTGAGCCTACCTTTAGAATACGCTGTCAGCCTGGAATCCTCAAGTACCCTCGTAAAGACCTGATGGCGCCGTGAATCGAATTGGGAGTTATAATAGCGTCCGCTTATGAATGACCTCGTCACAGCCCTGCTCATCTTCTTTGCCAGCGCCGTCGCAGTGGTCGTGAGCGGGTCAGTACTGGCCAAGTACGGCGACGAGTTGGCCGAACGGAAGGGCTGGGGCCAACTCTGGGTGGGAACGATTCTTCTAGCGGCTGCTACGTCGCTGCCGGAACTTATCGCCAATATCACGGCTGCCTGGCGAGACGAACCCGGGCTGGCAGTGGGCAACATATTCGGCGCGAACATGGTCAACATGTTCTTCATGGCCGCCATCGCTTTGGCATTCGGAATCGGACGGTTCTTCGGCTCACTCGCTCCACAACACAGGCTGCTGGCTGGCGTCGCCCTCTCAGTCACCGCGTTGACGGTGGTCCTGGGTGCGTCAGGCCTCGGCGTTTCGGTGTTCAAGGTCGGACTGGGCTCGGCGATCATTCTCGCAGCATATCTGGCGGGCGTTCGTATCCTATACGTCAACAGACCTGTGGCGTCTGGCGACGCCGCCGTCAAGGAATATAAAAGGCCCTTAGCATGGACCTGGGCGTTCCTTGGCGCGGCGGCCCTGTGCATATTGGTCGCCGCTCCTGCAATGACCTACAGCGTCGAGCAGATTGCGGACGCCACCGGTCTCGCCACCAGCTTCCTGGGAGTTCTTGCAGTCGCCATCGTTACTGCACTCCCGGAAACGGCCACGTCTGTCGCTGCAACTCGCCTGGGGTCCCCCGACCTTGCGGTGGGCAACGTCTTTGGCAGCTGCGCATTCAACGTGGCGGCTCTGGCCGTGGCCGACCCCTTCTACAGGCAGGGAGTGCTTGTGTCAAGCATGGGCCCGGAGCATATCGCCGCGGGTGTGGCTGCCGTGGCCCTGATGGCGGCGGGCGGGGTCTTGATTTACACTCGTGGCGCACACCGCATCCTGAGCGCCAAACCCATAGCCGGTCTGATGTTGATTGGCTACGCCGGGGCCATATTCCTGGTCTACCGCCTGAGCTAGACCGTCGGGGGGCCAAGTCCTCCATAGGAGGCTGGTTGGGCTTCGTCCTCACCCGGCCAGGGCGGACAGGTGAAACAGAGAAATCTCAAGCCGTCAGGACCTGCGGCGAACTGGAAACTCCATCGCTTCGGAATCGTCAAAGCGTCTCCGGGTCCAACTTCCACCGGTTGCACCTGATCAGGCTTTTCGTCCGGAGGGCATCGCCATACCCGGCCGTAACCCTCCAATACGTACCAGAGCTCTTCCACGGTGCGGTGCCACACGGGACGGGACACCTGCCCAGCCTCCAATGTGACTTCAACTAAGGACGCCTTGGAGGCCGCTTCCGTGGCGCCCAGCAGCAGACGTATTTCGGAGCCGTCAGGGGCAAACGTGTCCGGGGACTCAGACCGGTGGCCTAAAGGAGGTGGGATGTTTTCGGCAGACACATTCCACCTACAGGAAAGGTTTGAGCTGGACTTCCTTCAGAGCCGGTATCACCTCGCTGCCCAGCAACTCAATCGATCTCAGCACGTCTTCCTGGGGCATGGGGCCGTCGTTGCCGTAGATGTGAATGTAGCCGGGGTTCAGCCGCTCAATGACCATCCTTAGCTTGCGTATCACAGTGTCCGGGCTGCCGACTATGATATTGTCCAGTTCAAGCAAGTCCTCATAGCCAACCTGGTCGTTGAAGCCGCCCCCCATCGCCTGGCGGTCAGCTTTCAGGGCCATAGCCTCCCTAGTCTGGTAACCGGGAGGGTCGTTGTGCTCCCGCGGCCCGCGGCCCTTGTGGGCGCTGGTCCACATAAAGTTGCGGCCAATCTCCTTTGCCTTCTCATCGGTGTCGGCGCAGAACACGCGTATCAGATAGCCGAAATGCTCCGGCCCAGCTCGGAAACCGTACTCCTTGGCCACATCTACGTAGGTGTCCCGCAGCCACTCGGTGATGTGGAGAAGGGCGCCCAGGTTCATGTAGGGATACCCGTTCCTGGCGGCCCAGTAGACGCTTTCGGGGCTGCCAGTCCCGGGAAACCATATTGGCGGATGGGGTTTCTGGACGGGGACCACCCAGGGATTGACCACGCGGTGGTGATAATACTTCCCCTCGTACCTGAACGGGCCTGGCTTGGTCCAGCATTCGATAATCAGGTCGTGGGCCTCCTGAAACCGGTCCCAGTTCTCGGTAGGGTCGATTCCCCCGTGGAGGCTCTCCACAGCCAGCCCCCGGACGAACCCAGAAATCAATCGTCCTCCCGAATAGAGGTCGAGTATCGCCAGTTCCTCGGCCATACGCACCGGGTCGTGGATGGCGATTACGTTGCCCAGAATTGCGATCTTGACGTTCTTGGTCACCTTGCTGATTACGGCTGCGTCCAAGTTCACTGCAGCCTTCATGCACCAGTAAGACGAATGGTGCTCGTTGGTCATGATTCCGTCGAACCCGACCTGGTCCGCCGAGGCGTACTGTTCGTGGTACTCGTTGTACAGCTTTACCCCCTGCTGAGGGTCGAAATGAGTGTTGGGAAAGTCCAGCCTTCCCGACGGGTACTGGTTCAGGTCTTCTTCTGTAACGATGGAATAGGGCTGCTCGGTGAAATAGAAGAAATCGACGGTCTCTTTCATTGGTTTTCGTCCTACTGATAGAAAATCCTGGGTGCCTTTACGGCGCCCGTGCAGACTGCGGCTTGAACTGTGCTCCGAATTAGGCGGCTCGAATGTACCAGCTTACGCCCCCTGGCACAAGCCGAAGACTGTAGACAAGTCCTTGTGACTGGGCTTAAATCAAGAGGAGTTGGAGACGTCCCAGTTGACTATCGACCAGGCTACCGTACTGCTGTAGACTTGGCTCACAAACGGCAGATCCTCGTTTTTGATAGGAGGTATCCATGCTGAACGCTGTGAAACTCGTCGCTGGAATCTACATGATAGCCCTGGCTGTCGTGGTGGCCGGACACCTCCTTGCCACGCAGGTCTACGACGCTGGACTGACCGGCACGGCGTTGACCGTTTGGAGAGTGCTGGACCCGATGATGGTCGTTGGCGTGGCCATGGCGCTTATAGTCGCGGCCTGCAGGAAGCGTTGCGTCTGCAACGACATGACTGACAAGTCAGTCAATCGGGAGTGGCTGGAGGCGAACTTCACCTTCTACTTCTCCGGTGCGTTGCTGCTGGCTCTCCTTTGGAACTGGTTCGGAGTGGAGTGGTCTAATCCCACCACGTCAAGCGCTCTGCTGTGGGTGATCACTGACTCGACGCTTCCCTTCCTGATGGGTTCCACTTCTTTCCGGCTTATCCGGGAGGCCACGGCCAAACCGGGGTAGAAAGGGGAATCATGCCTGAGAAAGCAACGATGCAGAACCCTCCCCATCCAGGGGAGATTGTGAGGTGGGAATGCCTTGAGCCGCTGGGGTTGACGGTGACCAAGGCGGCTAAAGGTCTAGGCGTAACCCGCCAGGCGCTGTCGGACCTGGTTAACGAAAGGGCTGGCATTTCAGTGGAGATGTCCATCCGACTATCCAAGGCGTTCGGGTCCTCTCCCGAGACCTGGCTGGGGATGCAGACCGCCTACGATCTCTGGCAGGCCCGGGATCGAGCCGATCAAATCAAGGTCGAAAGATTCGCAACGCCAAACCTGGTTTAACCCAATCTGCCTTGACGCCTCGGTCTCCCAAGTTACAATTGCCTGGAAGGTCTAGCTTCCGGTCAAGAAGGAGAAACTGCAATGCCGTTCTATACAAGGGGAGATGTCCGCATCCACTATGAGGAGGTCGGTTCCGGTTTTCCGCTTCTCGCGACCCCAGGCGGGGGCTTGAACTCCGTGATGAGCAATTGGCCCGGACAGGTGTTCAACGCCATGGAGGAGTTCAAGAACGACTTCCGTTGCATCACCATGGACCAGCGAAACGCAAACGGCGGGGAGTCCAGCGGTCCGGTCCAGGTCAACGACCCCTGGGGTGCTTTCGCCGACGACCAACTGGGGTTGATGGACCATCTCGGCATTCAGGAGTTCTTGTTCATAGGCTACTGCATCGGAGGCCCTTTTGCGCTCAAGCTCATTGAACGGGCTCCGGAGCGCGTCAAAGCCGCCGTGCTGTGCCAACCGGTTGGACATGCAAGTGCAACACCGGACGCCATGTATGACAGCGGCCGCGATGTCTGGGGCCCGGAACTGTGCTCGCGGCGTCCTGACGTAACGATGGATACGGTTGAACAATACTTGCACAACCTTTACCGGGTGCAGCCGGACTTCGTGTACAGTGTTTCGCGGGACTTCGCACGCTCGTGCCAGACACCGATGCTGGTCATGCCCGACGACACGCCAGCGCACTCCTACGAGGCTGCTATGGACGTGGTGGCGTTGGCACCCAAGGCACAGGTGACGGAGTATCCCTGGAAAGAGTCAGAGGATATAAAGGCCAAGACGATCGAGCAGGTGCGTGAGTTCCTCAAGGCCCATCAACCATAGGAAGTGACCGCACTGCCTTGAACTACCAGGATTGCCGGCGCCTGTTGGCAGACATGGGGATTTGGTCTCCGCCGCGCCCAGGACCGCGCAACCGGAGACTGCGCAGGGGACACCGTGACGGGCATCCTATTCCAGGTGTCTACCTCAACGAAACCGCTGACGGTGCAGCCTATCTGACCCTCAACAGCAGATGCCTCCTGAAAGCGGATGTAGAACTTTGGTTGGACCTGCCCGTCGATTCGGTGGCTGAATGGGACAAGGCCCATCGGAACATCTACCCACCGACTGGTAAAGAGCGGGATGCGCTCCATCAATTGCTCTCAGGCAGCGGTAGGAGCTAGGGGAAATCGGAGTCGCAGTTCCTATGGCGTCGCGTTGGGCCGGTTCAGTCTCAACTCTGCGGGTCGAGAGGCTAGGATAGACTTCCCAGCTTGTTTGCGAGGTCGCGCCCAGAGGTGATAGGCGTCAAGGGTCTGCCGTCGGCTCGATAAAGCTCGATCGCTTCTTCAACTATCCGGCAGAGTTCCTGGAACACTTGCTCCTCGTCGGAGCCATGACATCCACCGTAGATCAGGCCCGGGGTGCTGCCGACGTAGCACTGATCGTCCTCGGACCATTCAACTATTTTGGCGTACCGAGCGCTATCCTTCATTTCTGGACTCCTCGATGGCGGCCTGTAGTGGAGTCAAGTGAACATGTGGCGATGAATCACGCGCTGGACACGTCACAAAAATGGCTGGCCAAAGGCGGCTTTAACCAGAACCTTCGAGTTGGTGGTGAAATTCTAAGGAACCTCTGCACAAATCCCCTCGCCCCTGGTGGGAAAGGGTTAGGGTGAATGGGAATTTCCCGGCAGCAAGCTATCACCCCCATCCTAGCCTTCCCCCGTCAAGGGGGAAGGGACTTATTCAGAGCTTCCCTAAGACCCCAACAAAGGTAGTGACTGCACCTCACTCTCATGACCATTGGACCCTGGGAATTTCATGGCCGCCCAAGCGACTTCTGTCTATGTGTAAATCTCGCTTAGCCGTGCAAACAGTCGATGCTGACTTAACGCCTCGCTGTTCAATGCCGAGTCCAGGACTCCCAGTATGGAACGTTCTCCCCGCCTATACCCCCGCCAGTGGTAACGGTGGTGAAGATACCACCCCACAAGTTCGAGATAATCGTCGCTGTGAATCACCTTGCGCTCGTCGTCCAATTGGATGGTACCAAGCTCAGTACATGTGGACTCAAATCTCGCTTGTTCGTTAGTCTTCCCATTACTCTGCAGGCAACGACCCACAAAGTCAGGTCTATCGAAATCTACCCCCGACTCCACAATGGAGCAGCATCTTGTAAGCCACAAGATTGACATTCCCAACCCCAACAATTGGTTGGCCGTTCGGATCACAAAGAGGTCCTTGAGAATGGGCATCAACCAAGAGAATATCTTGTCGACATCCTCGTCGTTTAGTCCCAAATCCAATAATGGCCCGTCTATGAAAAAGCTCTTCTCACATGTGTATATATCAACGCTAGTGTAATCGGTGTAAAGGAGGTACTTTAAGGCTGTGAAGGAGTTCAATATGAAGTCGAAATCGCTGTCGACGATACACCTCACACGAGGCAACTCAAAGCTAAATCTCGAGTCGAGTTCTATAGCAAGGGCAATTACTCTATTACGATTGCCTTCCCCTAAACCATATGATTCGACAGTATGTCGGCTGACTTCAATTGAATCTATTGGGAATACCGTAACATCCCTATGTCCAAGGTCGTTCAAGTATTGCAAGTAAATCCTTCGGTCGCGGATACCTTCGACATAGAGATCGCGAAGCTCGGGCTCCAAGGCGTATCTGGCAGCCAGCTCATCGATGGTCCTACGCTCAATACCGTACTCATCGGACATTACGGCGTAAGCCTATGGACGTGTTCCATGTGTTTTGTTAATAATTCAATAGAGTGAGTCGCCATTAGAAACTGGCATTTTGAGGTTTCGCTCAACTCTAGTAAGCTATCTACGAGGTTCCTCTGCCATTTGATATTCAAAGACAACTCCGGTTCGTCAATTATGAATAACGGAGACCGACGACTTGGTGTAATCGTGTTCAAAAACAACAAAAGCAGATGTTGTTCACCGGAGGAGAGTCGATCTGGCCTAAGTGTGCCATCTGGCAAAGATATTGTTAAGCCGTCGAAAACATTAAACTCCACGCACTTATCGGAAAAGTATCCATTGATGGTTTCAACGAACGAATTGATCAGTTCATAAACGTTCTGATGAGCGTTCAACCGAGCCTCTTGTCCGTCCAAGAACGAGCTCAGGAGTTGAACAACAACTGGGAGAGTCGTTGGGTTGGCATTCTCTAAACTTTCTGACAGGGCCTCAACGTTCATCGCCGAGCCCAATCCGAACCGTTCAAAGTTCCTGCTTGTCGAACCAAGTCTTTGAAGATCTTTGTCTATCTTGGCTACTTCTTCAGCTAATGCTTCTCGTTCAGGTGCATTAGCCGATGCGATAGTATTGAGAATATCGACGTACACTTGCCTGGCATCAGTTTCCCCTACAGAGGATGCTCGCATCACTTCTCTGTTTAATGCTTGCTCCGTTCTGCGAATAGACTCAAGGAGAGTTGATTCACGACCAACGTCAGTAGGGTCGTTCAACATAAATAAACCATCATCTACTAAAACGCCACCTCTATGTTCGTAGACATATGGAAAAGTGGGTGAACGACGGCTCCTCCATTCCCTCCTCGGAACTGCGTCGCCTTCCAAGTCTCTGGTGTCGCCCAAGTAAAATACATCTAACTCCAGTTCAGATATCTTCTCAGCCAAGGCTTCAGCCTGCGGGGAAATAGAATCAGAGGACACTCCTCCTGTTTCAGGGTCAGTGTCGATTCTTGCCACTTCGGGCTGCCCTTCTCCTATCTTAAACTCAAGAGTAAAACCGCCTACAAGCTCTTTTTCCTGTCTCGTCGCAGTTATGCGGGAAGAATCTGAAAAAACGATGTCGAACCGTCGAAACGGGGTTCTAGCGACATATGTCCTATGTCCTCTGTTGTCGCTCGCTGACAAGAGATGGAAAATTAATTTCAGGATCGTCGTTTTACCTGTTCCGTTGTCCCCGTAGAGGAGGCAGACCCTGGGCGTTTCAGGGTTGGCAACGTCTTTGTCGATGGGGATTTCGTAGTCATATCGACCAAACAAATTCTCGACTTCTATTTTGGAAATCGCTCGGGGCACACTTCCTCCATCATGTTCTGCGAGACGTCTTTTTTCAGACCAGAGGACCATTATACACGAGGCTTCGTTAATCCGATGAGATGGACCCGGCAGATCGGACGAGCAGCTAAATGAGAGTCCCGCTCCTAAACTGAGGGCAGCGGTTGCTGTCGAGAAGGAGCAGGAAATGTCGCAATAGCGCAGGAAGCGCAGCCCAGGTTTCACAGCCAAGGTGGCTCTGGAAGCACTTAGGGGCTAGGAGGCAGTGGCCCAGTTGGCTGCCCGGCCAGGATTCGAACCTGGGTCAGAGGATCCAAAGTCCCCTGTGATACCACTACACCACCGGGCATTCCAGTAACATCCCATTATCGCATAGGCAGGACGCAGGTTCCATGCGCCCTTGCTGCAAGTCGGCGGTGGGCCGGGAGGTGTTGGGAAAAACCGTGCCAGTGCAAGTATAATGCGTCCCAGCATGCTCAGGTCTGCGGCAGCTCTCTTCACGGGATACGCATGGGTCATACTGTTGGTGGCTGTGCTCATCAACCTAGTGACCCAGGTAGGTCGCAACGCCTATTCAGTTACGGGTCCCGACCTCAGCGACAGTCTGAGTCTCTCCTATGGCCAGCTTGGGGCTCTGCTGACGTCATATTCCATACTGTTGATGGCCGGGGCTTTCGCTTTCGGAGCCTTGGCCTCCAGGTACGGAGCCCGGCTTATCGTCGCGGGCGGGGCGTTCATAGGCGCCCTGGCAATGGTAGGCATAGGACTGTCCGAGAACTTCGCCGTCGCCGTTGTCGCCAGCGGAGTGCTCGGTCTATCGTCCGCGGCAGCCACCACTCCGGTGATGGGCATGCTGGCGTCCTGGTTCTCGACGGAACGCAGAGGCGCCGCCGCCGGTCTCGCAGCAGCCGGGGGTGGAGTAAGTTTCATCGTTATCGGGGCCATAACTCCTGAGTTGGTCGAACGCAACCCGGTGGACGGGTGGCGACACACCTGGTGGGCTCTGGCTGTCATCTCCGGCGTTATTGGTCTTGTCGCCTTGGCCTTTTTGCGGGAGCAGCCGGGCGGGAGGAGCTTGCCAACTAGAGGAATAAGCAACTGGCCGATAGAGGTATACAAGAACAGGATGGTCTGGACCGTTGCAGCCGTTGCATTCTGCGCTGGAGCCAGCATCGGACTGTACACCACGTTTTTTGGCGTGTTCCTTGAAGAACACGGAGTTAGCGTTGCCACAACCGGCTGGCTCTTCCAGCTCATCGGCGTGCTTTCCATCATCAGCGGCATCGTCTGGGGCTACGGCTCTGACCGAATAGGCAGGAGGATGGGATTTCTTCTTTCCTTCGTGGCCTTCGGCGTAGGCTCCATCATTTTCCTGCAAGTCAACGAATTGGTCGGCTTCGTAATCTCCTCTATACTGGTGGGGTTCACGATCCGAGCTGCATACACCATATGCGCGGCCTCCGCCGGCGACTACGTGCCCCACCGCTTCTCCCCCGCCGCGTTCGGCTTGATGGGAGTAGGAGCTGGTTTCGGGCAAGCCATCGGGCCATACATCGGAGGAGAGATCGCTGACATTACCGGAGACATAGGCTGGGCCTACATACTGGCTATCGCCGCAGCGGCGTTGGGGGCAGTCATATCTATAGCGCTGCGCAGACCCCAAACAGTTCCGGCGGAGGCTCCATCAAGGGATAGCGTCTCACAGGAGACGCCAGTTTTAGCAGAACATGGAGGAACAGATGGCTAACGGAGCGCTGGATGGAGTTCGCGTGCTTGACTTCGGACATTACATTCCTGGACCGTTGCTCGGAATGTTCCTGTCGGACCAGGGGGCGAGTGTGACCAAGGTGGAACGCCCAGGGGGCGACCCCGCCAGAAAACATCCCGCCTTTGCAACCTGGAACAGGGGAAAGCAGTCGGTGGTGTTGGACCTCAAGACGGAAGCAGGACAGACACACGCCAGGACGCTGGCCGCCGACTCCGACGTGGTGATAGAGAATTTCAGGCCAGGCGTGGCCGACCGTCTGGGAATCGGGTATGAAACCCTGTCGGCAGCTAACCCCAGACTAATCTACTGCTCCCTACCCGGATTCGGTGAGGGCAGCCCGCACAGACAAAGCCGTGGCTGGGAACCCATCGTAAGCGCCGCGACCGGCCTCTACGAACCCGCCAGAGATTCCGACGGCCCGGTTTACACGCCCGTCCCCGCAGCCAGCACATTCAGCGCAATTATCGGAGCGGTTTCAGTAACTATGGCTCTCATAGCCCGCCGCCGCAACGGCAAGGGACAGCGGATCGAGGTCCCTCTCCATAGCGCCATATTCGCGGCCATGGGGCGCAGGCTGTCGCTGGTCCCAGGCCCCGAACAGCTCGACCAGTTCCAGATAGCCCGCTGGATAATGAACCACCAATATCAATGCAAGGACGGAAGATGGGTCCAGCACCACGGCATGTTCGCCCGTTTCTTCCACCGCTTCCTGAACGAGGCGGGCCATCCTGAATGGATTGAAGACACCACTGGACTGTTGGGCGAGGAAGTGGACGATGCCACGGGGAGAATGTGGCTGGAGAGGTTCGAAGAGGTATTCCGTCAACGGACTGCGGAACAGTGGGAGGCCGACATAAGCAGGGCCGGCGGGGCTTGCGTCATGTGTCGGACCGTGGACGAGTGGCTGGAACACGACCACGCCAAGGCAACCGGCATGGTGGTGGAGGTGGATGACGCAACGCTGGGTCCCATGAAGCAGCCCGGCCTGCAAGTGCGGCTCCACGGCACGCCAGGTGAGGTCCAGGGAAGGGCTCCCTTGCTCGGAGAACACTCCAGCGAAGCCCTTGGCAGTCCTAACACCCCGTCTGACGATTCAGCAGCGGGAGCCTCCATGGAAGAAATCATGAGTGCACTCCAGGGGATCAAGGTCCTGGACCTATGCCTTATCCTCGCCGGGCCAACCTGCGGACGCACGCTTGCCGAGTTTGGAGCGGAGGTCATCAAGATAGACGACCCTGAGCGGCCATATGACATAACTCAGACCGTGGACGTGAACCGCGGCAAGAAGAGCCTCATGCTGGACCTGAAGACGGAGAAGGGCAAGGAGGTCTTCTGGAAGCTGCTGGAAGACGCCGACGTGGTGGTTGAGAACAACCGCGCCGGGGCCATGGAACGTATGGGCCTGGGATACGAGGATATCAAGAAACGCAGGCCGGACATCATCTACGCTTCCATGAACACCTACGGTTACGGAGGACCATGGACCGACCGGGCGGGATGGGAGCAGCTTGCTCAAGCAGCCACCGGCATACAGGTGCGCCAGGGAGGACGCGACGGAGCTCCCACCGTGATTCACTACACGATAAACGACTACGGCACCGGTATATCGGGAGCATTTGCCGTGGCGCTGGCCCTATACCACCGCAACAAGACCGGCGAGGGCCAGTCGGTCAGCGGGGCCTTATCCTATACGGCGTGCACCATGCAGTCGCCCTTCTTCCTAGACTATGAGGGCCATCAGCGGAATGAGACGGAAGGGCTGCAATCCAGGGGAAGCTCCGCTCTGTCGAGCCTGTACAAGGCCGCCGACGGTTGGTTCTACCTCCACGCGCCTGACGAGGAGTCCTGGTCCCGACTGACCAGCGTTGATGGCTTGCCCCATCTGGTGGAGGACGAACGGTTCTCCACAGCTGAAACCCGCTCGAACAACGACTCTGCCCTTGGCGCCGAGCTGGCTGCTGCCTTCGCCCAAAGAGAACGGGCCGAGTGGCTTACAGCCCTGCAGGCCGCAGGCGTCAGCGCAATAGAGAACCTGAGCATTCCCGAATTCAGGGACGATGCTTATGTGCGGCAGGCGGGCCTCATAGTGAACCGTGTGCTTCCGGCATTGGGCATGGTAGACCACCTTGGAGTCGCGGCCCGGCTTTCTGGAACGCCCGCCCTGCTGGGAGATCCCTCCCCGGTGCTCGGTGAGCACACCGACGAGATACTCCGTTATGCTGGTTACACAGAAGCTGAGATAGCCGAGATGAAGGCCCAAGGCGTCGCCGTCCAGACCATGGACTATCCAGGGAAGCGTGTCTAGCGAAGGTCCTCCTTTGAACGCCACAGGGCATCCAGTGTTCACAATTGGACACTCCAATCACTCCCTGGACACGTTTCTTTCGTTGCTGGGAACACATGGAGTTGACTTCGTCGCAGACGTTCGTTCGGCGCCCTATAGCCGGTGGGTCCCCCATTTCAACAAGACCTCTTTGGATGCTGCTTTGAAAAAGGCTGGGGTAGCGTACGAATACGTGGGCGAGGAACTGGGAGGCAGACCGGCCGACCCTTCCTGTTATGACGAGAACGGCCAGGTGATTTACAACATGGTGGCCGCAACCGGTTCATTCCAGGATGCCCTCAGCGTCGTGATGCACTCAGCCTATGAGCGGCGGACCGCTCTTATGTGCGCAGAGAAGGAACCGCTGGAATGCCACCGGACGTTGCTGGTTGCCAAGGCACTCACGGAGCAGGGGATAGCTGTCGAGCACATCCTCGCCGACGGCGGGATGGAAAGCTACGACGAGGCTCTAGACAGACTGTTGGACACCTTCAAGCTGCCACGAAACGGAGATATGTTCCGCACCCGGGGCGACGTGGTAGCCGAGGCGTTTACACTCCAAGCGAAGAAGGTCGCCTACGTCCGGCAATAGCACGGTGCTCGCTGCAAGTCAATAGGTCGAAGTCTTTGTCCTAGAGATGCCGCCCTGACAAACCCGCCTTGACAAGCACACGGTGTTGCGATGTTAGACTGAACACAGGACAGGGAGGAAGGGGAAACACTCAATGCAGGTCAACAGGGACGAATTTGACGAAATAAAGACCACAGTGGACCATCACGATGAAGCCATTAGCTCCTTGAATCTGCTCGTTTCGACCGCGGCTGAGGTGATGAGGCAAGGTTTTACAACGATGGAGAACGGCTTCAGCGACATCAACAGGTCCATGGTGGGGATAAGACAAGACCTTGCCGGCATGAGAAGGGAATTGACAGGTGCTCGGGGTGATCTAGCGACGATGCGGGCCGACATTAGGGACATAAAGGACGGCATGAGCAACAACGGCAGGGGGCAGAGCTCCGGGAACGGCGAAAACCCACCGTAGTAAGAACTCCCGGCGGCATCCGTGACACCTCCGTGAGGTCTAGTTGCGGGATAACCGCCCTTACAGATCGTCTGGCGCGCCGACGGGCACCTTGTGGAGCTCCGGCAGTACCTCTTTGGCGAACAGCGAGACGCTCTCCTTGGCCGTGTCCAGCGACATACCGCCGAACATCTCCTTGGGGTTGGTCATCCGGCGGATGTAGTCCAGCTTTTCCAGACACATTTCGGGAGTGCCCCAGACCTGTGTCTGGGTGTACTCTCCCGACCTACCGGAAGACCACTGGTCAGGGGTGCCCGTGTTCCTCTGGTTGACTTGTTGACCCCGCTTCCCCGCCTGGATTGCCTCAGCCCTCTCGGCATAGTGTTCATATCCCTCGACCGCTCTGAAGTGGTCGGGATCGTCGGACTCGTAATGCTTCAGAGAGGTGTAGGACATGTTGGGCATGTAAACCCCCGCGCCCTCCCGGGCTTCCTTCTCCGTTGCGGCGCAGTATACGAACACTCCGGTTATTGGCTGTCTCGGAGGCATTCCGATTTCGGCGCGCATGGCGTTGAAGTTCAGCACGTCCTCCCGGTAGTCTTCCCATTCCTTCTGAGGAATTATCATCATGCCCAGCCCGGCCTTGGCAGCGGCCAGCACGGAGGGTGTGCTGTTGGCGGCGCTGTACATGTGGTCCACTAGGTCCTTAGAGCGGGGCTGGGGACGGATGCTCATCTCCGGTATCTGGAAGAACTTGCCTTGGTAGGAGAACCTCTCCTGGGTCAGAGCCAGCCTCACCACATCATAGGCTTCCCTGAACCGGTCTCTCGACTCGCCCATAGGTATGCGGAAGCTCTCGAACTCCACACGTCCGGCGCCTCTGCCGAACCCCACCTGGAGGGGACGTCCTTCCAGCATGATGTCCAGCATCGCGATCTGCTCCGCCACTCGAATAGGGTCGTGCCAGGGGAGGACCACGACCATGCTGGCCAAGCCTATTCGCTTAGTCCGACCCGCAAAATAGGTGAGCAACTTCAATGCGTCAGGGATAAGCTCGTAGGGAGTGAAATGGTGCTCGACGGAGTAGAGCATGTCGTACCCCAGGTCCTCCACCATGTCGCCCAACTCCAGGTCATCCAGGACCGCACTGTGGTCGGGGACTTCCTGGGGCTTGTCAAAGTCCTTGGCAAGATACCTGGGCCAGTCTGCGAAGTTCTGTGCGAAAAGCGACACTCCGAATTTCATGCGATTGCCCTCTTGAATAAATTGACCTGGGAACGTTACGAGATTGTGCCAAGTATGTGATTGCCGACGCTGGATGTCAAGCCAGCGGTGACTAGACTGACATTTGCTCTTTGACTCTACCGCCCATGCGTTACTAGCATGAATGCAGCAATCTATGGGGAGAGTATACATGCTGGGTAAGGTGAAGACGTGCGCCGTACAGGGTCTGGACGGATACATAGTGGAAGTGGAAGTGGACATCGCTCCAGGCTTGCCTTGTTTCAACATAGTGGGCCTGCCGGATACCGCAGTACAGGAAGCCAAGGAGAGAGTCAGGGCCGCCATCAGAAACTCAGGGTGCGAGTTTCCCATGAGGCGAATCGCAGTGAACCTGGCCCCGGCCGACACTCGAAAGGCAGGGCCTTCCTACGACCTCCCCATCGCCCTGGGGATTCTCATGAGTTCCGGCCAGCTGCCCGAAACATCCGACTCCTCCCTATTTCTGGGTGAGCTATCCCTGGACGGAAGCCTGAAGCACACCAGCGGCATACTGTCCATGACCTCAGCCGCCAGGGACCAGGGTTTCAGCAACATCTACGTGCCGTCTCCGGACGCCAACGAAGCCGCTCTGCTGAACGACATATCAGTGCTTCCTACAAGCAATCTTGGCCAGCTTTTGTGCCATTTGAAAGACGGCGAGTCCATCGCTCCTCATGAGGGTTCCACTCCCAACCTGGATCAGGTAGAAGTCGCTTCGTGCGGGGCCGACCTCTGCCACATCAAGGGACAGGAGCACGCTAAACGGGCGTTGGAAGTGGCTGCAGCCGGTGGACATAACCTCATGCTCACCGGGCCTCCGGGCAGCGGCAAGACCCTGTTGGCCCGCTCGATGTCCACCATTCTTCCAAGAATGACCCTCGAAGAGTCACTGGAGGTCACCAAAATATACAGCATTGCCGGATTGCTCCCTCCTGACCAGCCCTTGGTGCATCAAAGACCGTTCAGGGCCCCACACTACACCATATCCAACGCTGGCCTGGTTGGCGGAGGGCGCATGCCCAGGCCTGGTGAGATAACTTTGAGCCACCGAGGCATACTCTTCCTGGACGAGCTGCCGGAGTTCGGCCACCCGGCGCTGGAGTCCCTGCGCCAGCCCCTGGAAGACAAGACTGTGACTATCACCCGCGTCGGCGGCACCACCACTTATCCAGCCAATTTCTCCCTTGTGGGAGCCATGAATCCCTGCCCGTGCGGGTTCTTAAGCCACCCCGTTCGTCCATGCGTATGCTCGCCCCACATGGTCTCCCGCTATCAGAAGAGAATCAGCGGCCCCCTCATGGACCGCATAGACATTTTCATTGAGGCGCCGCCCGTGGAATACGAAAAGCTGGTCGACTCCGGCAAGGGGGAGACCTCGGAGGCGGTGCAGCAACGTGTCGAGGCTGCCAGGACCCTCCAGCAAGAACGCTTCAGCGGCACAACCTATCTATCCAATTCCGACATCGGACCGGCGGATATCTGGAGGTTCTGCCCCTCGGAAGAAAAGGCCAGGGCCCTTTTGCAAAAAGCCATGAACCAGTTGAACCTCTCGGCGCGGGCCTTCCACAAGATGCTCAAGTTGTCCCGCACTATCGCTGACTTGGCCGGCGTCGAAACGATTACGGTGGAACACGTCGCCGAGGCGCTCCAATACAGGCATAGGGGCATGGCGTAGACGAATCCGCCCATCGCAAAAATTCAGTCTGAACCAGCGGGTTTGCGCATTGTTGTTTTGCTTGACACTGAGAGTTGGGGATAAATAGAATGCAAAAACCCTCGGCCCGCAAAGGACTGGACCATGGCGATCGCCATCCACGACGACATCTTCGCTCCTGACGTAACGGCCGATCCATACTCCTACTTTGGACGCCTCCGGGAGGAAGACCCCATCCACTGGAACGAAAAGTACGAGATATGGATCGTCACCAGCTACAAGGACCTCACCTGGGTGGCCAGGCGTCCAGAGCTTTTCTCGTCAGAAGTCCGGCAGCGAGACCACCGGCCCCCGTTCCCTCCCATCGCTGAAGAGGACAGGGAGCTCTACGAGTACGTAAAACACCAGCAGGCCATACGGATGATTCAACAGGACCCGCCCAAGCACACGGCGATGCGGCGGGCCGTCCACGGATACTTCACTCCCACATCCATGGAAAAGTGGCGCCCTATGATTAAATACGCCATCAAAGAGCTGTTGGACGACGTAGAGGGCAAGGGCAGGATGGAAGTGATGACTGAGTTCGCCACACCCCTGCCGCTCCTGGTGATAGCGCAGCTAATGGGCATGCCCCAGCAAGACCGCTTGTTTATCCGCGAAATGGCCAAGAAACTCATCGATCTGGCACGGCCCAACAAAGACCGCGCCCGGACCGCCGCCGAGTCCCACAAAGAGCTCATACAGTACCTTGACCCCATCGTTGAAGAGAGGGTGAAGAACCCCGGAGATGACCTTCTCTCGGTCGTGTGCCAGGGCGAGAAGACAGGCGCCTTCAACAGGGAAGAGACTATCTCGAACGCGCTGTTGTTGCTGCTGGCAGGCCACGAGACAACCATCAACCTGATTTGCAACGGGACGCTCACGTTCAGCCGCAACCCGGACCAGTGGGACCTGCTTAGGGAGAACCCTGCGGAACGGACGGTGCGGGCTACGGAAGAGTGTCTACGCTATGAGCCGCCGGTGAAGGGGATCGAGCGGATCGCGGCCCAGGATGTGGAACTGGGCGGCAAGACCATCAAGTACAACGACCGCCTGATATGGATGATCGCGTCGGCCAACCGGGACCCACGCATGTTTCCAGACCCGGACACATTCGACATAGCCCGATACCCCAACCCCCACGTGGCCTTTGGGTCGGGCATACACCACTGCCTGGGCGCCTACCTGGCCCGCCTGGAAGGGCAGGAAGCCTTTGCCGCCCTCGCCGAGCGGTTCCCACGACTAGAGCTGTTGACCGACGACGTGGAGTACCACGCACATCTACATGGACGTTCACTTAAGGAGCTGCACATCGGCTGGAACTGACCTCCTATCTTGACGCGGTTTGGATAGGGAACCCTTCAAAGCTGCTCTATTGGAAAGGGACTGACTATATGGTTACCGCAATCGACGAAGACCTATTCGGTGCAGAGGTCACGGCTGACCCATACTCCTATTACGGGAGGCTCCGGGAAGAGGAACCCGTATATTGGAACACGAAGCACGAAGTATGGGTCATGACCAACTACAAGGACCTCACGTGGATTGCCAGGCATCCAGAATTCTTCTCGTCGGAAGTCCGTCGTAGGGACCGCCGTGAGCCGTATCCTCCCATTCCAGAAGACCAAAAAGAGATGTATGCGGCTATCCGGCGGAGCCAAACCAATCAGGTGATTCAGAAAGACCCTCCCAGGCACACCGAAGTTCGCCGTGTCATACACGGGTACTTTACTCCTAAGTCCATGGAAAAGTGGCGGCCCATGATAAAAGACGCCATCAAGTTCCTGCTTGACCAGGCCGAAGAAAACGGCCAGATGGAGATGATGAAGGACTTCGCCACTCCCCTGCCGCTTCTCGTCATATCGGAGCTCATGGGCATGCCCGAGGAGGACCGTCCCTTCCTCCGTGAGATGGCCAAGCGGCTGCTGGATGTGGCCACTCCCTCGGAAAACCGCGCCAAGTCCACGTTCAACGCACGCAAGGAGTTGAGCAGCTACTTGAACCCATTCGCGGACGAGCGGATAGAGAACCCCGGCGACGACCTTCTCTCTCTTCTGTGCCAGGGCGAGAAAGCGGGCATCATAAACAGGGAAGAGGTCCTCACCAACTCGATGCTTCTGCTGCTGGCGGGGCACGAAACGACCATCAACCTGATATGCAACGGCACACTGTCGTTTATCCGTCACCCCGACCAATGGGACCTGTTCAGGGAAAATCCCGCGGAAAAGACTGTTCGAGCGACGGAAGAGTGCCTGCGCTATGACTCTCCGATAAAGGGAATCGAGCGAATCGCCGCCCAGGACGTGGAGTTGGGCGGGAAGGTTATCAAAGAATACGACCGGTTGATATGGATGATTGCCTCAGCCAACCGGGACCCTAACATGTTCCCTGAGCCCGACACGTTCGACATTGACCGCTACCCGAATCCTCACGTCGCTTTCGGCTCAGGGGTGCACCACTGCCTGGGCGCCTATCTGGCCCGGCTGGAAGGGCAGGAGGCCTTTCTGGCTCTGGCCGAGAGGTTCCCGCGCTTAGAACTATTGGAAGAGGTGGAGTACCACCCGCACATCAACAACCGGACGGCGAAGGGCCTTCACATCACCTGGAACTAGAGCCCTCACGATATTCCCAAGTACATATGGACCGGCTGTCGACGCAAAAAGGCAGCCGGTCTTATATTTGGCGGCCGATTACGAAACCCAGTCCCACCGCCGCCAGTCCTGCTACCAAGCTGACCCCTACGTTCAGAACAGCCGTATGAATCGAGCCTTCTTTGGCCAAGTCGAACGTAGCCCACATGAGCGTGGAAAAGGTGGTGAAGCTGCCCAGGAACCCGACCGACAGGAGGAGCAGTACGTCGAGGTTGAAATTGCTCCGGTTTAACGCCATGGCGAAAAGAATTCCCAAAGCGAAACTGCCAGCTACGTTGGCGGTCATGGTGGCGCCTATTGGAGACCACTTGAGTTCCGTGAAGAGGACGTTGACGCCGTAGCGGGCCAGTGCTCCTGCGGCGCCGCCGCCTATCACCAGCAGGACCTCTTTCAACGACTCAACCCGTCGCGGTCGGGACCATCGGATTGCGGCTGCTCGGGCAGATTCCCGTCAATAGACGCGGGGTTGGGAGGAGCCGGTTTCTTGGCGAACAGGAACAGGAAGGCGCCGAACAGTGTGATGCCTACCATCACCTCTATAGGCAGGATGAACCCGCCTTCACCCACCCGGTCCCTGTACCAACCCGTCAAAAGAGGCGCCGCGATCAACGTCACGCTCATCACCACCATGGACAATCCGAGAATCATCGGAAACGACTTGCGCCCGAAATAGTCTCCGCGCACTGCCGTGGTCAAGGGGCTCCGAAGTCCGTTTCCCATACCGAAAAAGACCGCAAAAACGTAGGTCATCTCCACGGCGTGGGTCCTGGTGAGGGCCAGGGCCGACAGGCCCATGATAATCGTTGACACGAACATCAACACATTCTTCGGAAACCGGTCGCCCAGATATCCTCCCACAAGCTGAAAGGCTGTCCACACGGCCAGATACGTGATTATCACCCTGCCCGCTAATTGGGTGGTAAGCCCGTGACTTTCCTCATAGTCCTCGAACATGAGCCCAAGGTTGGCAACGATGGTGACCACAAGCGTAGTGGTGAGGGCATGCCCCAGGGCAAGGTGCCAGAAGGCGGGTGTCTTCAGCGCCTGCCGGACTGTAAATGCAGGTTCGGGGGAACTCGGACCTGGGCTGACTGTCCCTCCGGAGATTGTTCCGTCGTCCATGGTCCCGTTGGAATCACCGTCCGGAAGCTCGCCATGTTCCTCTGGCCGGTTTTTCAGGAAGAGGAACATGGGCACAGCGATCGCCAACAGAATGACTCCAATCACCCTGGCCGTTTCCCGCCACAGGTCCGCCTCGTTAGGGTCAATGGCCCAGGCAAGGACGAATAACACAGGAATGGCTATGAGCCTGGTGATGACGCTGGATACTCCGATGGCGGTTGACCGATTTCGTATGAACCAATTGTTGATGCAGGTCATTATGGCCAGCCATGCGCCGACTCCTATCCCAAGGGAGATGATGATGTAAGAGAAGTAGAAGAACCACAAGCTCTCGATGAAACTGAACAGCAGCCAGCCGGTTCCCATGATGAACATCCCTACCAGCACCATGCGCCGGCTGCCTAACCTGGTGACAAGCCATCCCTCTATTGGACCCATGAGCCCGCCCTCCATGCGGGCGAATATCCAGGCCAGGTTTAGCTGAGTGACCGTCCATCCGAACTCGTCCTTCAACGCGACGTTCCAGATGCTCAACGCTTCGAAATAGGGAGCGATGACTACAGCGAGGAAGACACCGGAAACCCCTACCAGCCACCAGCCGTAGAAGGTCCCCCCAGTGCGGCGGAACCCCAGTATTTGTTGGACCAACTGAGCCATCAGGCCCCTATTCTATACCTTCGGAGGACTAAGCGTCGTTGCGGAGGACTAAGACGGTTGCCAGTTCACAGGCCAGTTGCCATCACGAGGATGGGATTCGTCCCATGCTTTGTACAGTCCAGAATTAAGTAAAGGCGCCTGCTTTTCAGCAGACGCCTTTCCATTTTGCGGTGAATTCACCGGTTAAGTCTTGGGAACGCCGGTTATCGGGTCCAGCACCGGGTCCTCATGGAGGGCCGGCAGCACCTCTTTTGCGAAGAGCTCAAGGCTCTTTCTGGCCTTCTCGGCCGGCATCCCGCCAAACCGGGACATCCCGAACATCTCTATGGGTTTGACGGCCTCCTGGATTCTGCGCAGCTTCTCCAGGCACTGCTCGGGAGTGCCTATGACCTGGGTGTCGTCCTGGGATGCTCTGGGGTCGCCCCTGTTAATCCTCTCGGCGGCGTCGGCATACACCTCATATCCCTTGGTGGCCCGGAAGTGGCTCGCTTCGTCGAACTCATAGTGCCTGGTGGCGGTCCAGTTCATGTTGGGCATGTACTCCCTGACACCCTGCTCGACCTCGGCCTCGGTCTCCGCACAGTACATGAAGCATCCAACGGCGGGGTTTCGCGGCTCCAGCCCCTTCGCGACGCGTGTGGAGTTGTAGAAGTCCAGGTCCTTGATGTGGTCTTCCCATGACTTCTGGGGGATGATCATAAGGCCGGCGCCCGACTCCGCGGCGGCTTCGATGCTGGCGTTGGTGATGGAAGAGATGTAAATCCGTTCAGGCAGGTCCTTGGACAACGGCTGCGGGCGTATGCTCATCTCCGGGACTTTGAAGATGTTGCCGTCATAGGAGAACCGCTCTTGGCTGAGGGCCAGCGTGATAATTTCCTGGGCCTCCTTGAAACGCTCTCTGGACTCGGACATTGGGATGTTGAAGGTCTCAAACTCCACTCTGGCGGCGCCCCTGCCGAATCCCAAAGTTATTGGACGGCCCTTGAGCATCACGTCCAGCATGGCTATCTGCTCGGCGACCCGGATGGGGTCGTGCCAGGGCAGGACCACCACCATGGTGGCCATGCCCACCTTCTCGGTCCTACCGGCGAAGTAGGTCAGGAACTGGAGGGCGTCGGGCATCAGCTCGTAGGGCGTGAAGTGGTGTTCAGTGGCCCAGATGGCGTCATATCCCAGGCTCTCCGACAGATCGGCCAACTCCAAGTCTTCCAGGAAGATTTCGTGGTCTGGTTGAATGGGAGGCTTGGAGAAGTCCCCCGACAGATACCGGTCCCAGTCACTGTAGTTTTGCGCAAAAACGGATACTCCAAATTTCATTGCCGCCTCCTCAATTACTGAAATGCTGGCATAAAAGCAACGATGGGCCTAGCTAGACTGCTGACCCCACTTGTCAAAGTGGGTCACCTCTTCGACGGGCCGCCGATTGTTGGGGCCGTATCTTACGCCGTCGGGGTATCCCAACGGGAGAAGGCAAATCGTCTCCCAGTCGTCAGGCATTCCCAAGTCTCGCTTCAACTCCGCCTCGAAGGACTTCTGGCGTGTCACAAGGGCGCTGGCCAGACCTAGACCTCTGGCCGCCAGCAGTATATTTTGCACTGTGGGGTATATGGAAGAACCGGCAGGGCCTGCTCCGGCTTTGGTCTCCTGGCACACAAGAATGTAGGCAGGAACGTCTTCCATGTGCTCAGCCAGGTGTAAGGCGCCCCGGTACATGATCGTCTCGGACTTGTTGAGGTTCGGCGGCGGCGTGATGGGGTGCTGCCGGGAGTATTCCCCAATCTTCCTGCGCTGCTCAGCGTCTCTGATTACCACGAATCCCCAACCTTGAGAATTGCTGCCGCTTGGAGCTCTGATTCCTGCGTCCAAGATCTTCCAGATCAGGTTGTCATCCACTGGGTCGGGCTTGAAATATCGGAGAGCCCTCTGGGAGTAGATAGCTTCAAACAGGCCGATGTCTTCTGCCATGCCAGTCCTCCTTTCGGTCCATTCCGCACCATATTACTCCCAAGCCAACACTGTGTCCAATCAGGTGCGCAGGGGCAAAGCCGGAGAGGGCGCCCGTCGTTCCTCATAGGTCTCTAAAGACGTGATAAGAGCCTATGTGGGCTTCTTGGGATATAGAAACAGGGCCGATTATAATCGCTGCGTAATCATATTTTTCTTTTTCTCATCCAAAGGAGGTTCAAGGTGACCGATTCAGGAAGGATTCTGCAAGCTTCAAAAGTCATCGGATGCTTCGAAGAAATTATGGACGGCAATCTCATGCTGGCCAACGGCTCAGAAGAAGGTCCCGAGGCTGTCTCGACCCACTTCGACGTGACCATCGACTTCGTCGACGAGTGGCTGGGGCGGAATGTCGAGGCCCTTATCATCAACAACGTTTGCGTCCGGCTGACCGACAAGGAAAACGGCCTGACTTATCCCGAAGTGACCACGGTCCCGGCAATGGGAGACGCTGAGGAAGCCGACGAAACTCCCACTGTCGACTCCCACGAGCACGACGACGACTCTGAGCACACCGAAGTCTCCGCCGAAGCGGCAGTGATGGAAGTCACCGAAGCGGACGAGGAAGAGGAAGCCCCCAACGAGACTCCGGCGATTGCCGCGTTCGAACTCTCCCGCCAGGCCTCCCTGTTGGAGACGCCCGAGTCCGAGGAAGCTGAGGAAGAGGAAGCTCCAGCCTCAGAAGAGTCGGAGGAGACGCCCAGCATTGCGGCCGAAGTTGAGAAACCTGAAGAACGGCGCATCGTGTGGCCTCCATTCGAAGACGAGGAAGAGGAGGATGCGCCTGCGGAGGCGCCTTCCCACTCCTATGCGCTGTCTCAGTCCAGTTCCGAGCCCAGAACGGACGACTATCGGAGCAGTGAAACCGAGCACTTCAGGTTCTAAGGAGCCTGAATTCGAGTCTGCCCTTTCTGGGGTGGCCTCTGCCCGTTCGTCCAACAGGCTCTTGATCCGCGCCGCTTGGCCGCCTTCATGTCCGACGTGGTATAGTGTCCGAGAGCTATAGCGTAAGCTGCCGTTTGACATAAAGCTGATTCGGAGGCGTTTGAGACATGACTATGCGACTCGGTCAAGGAAGCCACGTTTTCGAGCCTGTGCCGGACTGGGAGAAGCTGCCCCAGGGTTGGACTTTCCAGGAATGTCCTGGGGTCGCCGTAGACTCCCAGGACAACGTCTATGTGTTGACCAGGGGTGAGCACCCCATCATCGTTTTCGACCGGGACGGCAACTTCATCAGGTCCTTCGGCGAGGGACTCTTCAGCGACAGGACCCACGGCCTGTACATATCGGAGGACGACCGGTTGGTCGCCGCCGACGACGGAATCCACACCATCCAGGTCTTCAACCTCGAGGGTGAAAAACTGATGGAGATCGGGGAACGGAACCACCCCGCCCCCAAGTGGTCCGGCCAACCCTTCAACCGCCCCACCTCGGGCGCAATCAGGCCTGCCAACGGAGACTTCTACATATCCGACGGCTACGGAAACTCCCGCATCCACGTCTATTCTCCCCAGGGCGAGTACAAGTTCTCGTGGGGTGAGCCAGGCATTGACGCCGGTCAGTTCATACGCCCCCACAACATCGCCGTGGACGAGGATGACCGCATATATGTCGTGGACCGGGAAGCCCACCGCATCCAGCTATTCGATCCCGAGGGGAACTTCCTGACCATGTGGAACAACATCCACCGGCCAGACGCGATGGTGCTGCGCCACGGCCACATCTACGTGGGCGAGCTCAATGGCATGGGCGGAGTGGACGACGCGCCCGGACTTGGGCACAGGGTCAGCATTTACGACCTGGACGGCAATATGGTCTCCCGATTCGGTGACCCTGAAGAGGGTGAGGAGCCCCACCAGTTCATAGCTCCCCACGGCATCGCGGTCGACTCACGGGGTGACTTGTACGTGAGCGAGGTCTCCTACACTATTCGCGGCCAGCACAGGAACCCACCCCAGGAGCTGAAGAGCCTCCGCAAGTTCCGGCTGGCGGCGTAGCGGGGCCTCAGAGAGCTTCAGGACATGTGGCGGCCCGTGGCTGTCTTCAGAAGCGTCTCTAGCGGTCCACCAACTCGATCCTGTCGGCGTAACGCCGGAAGTCTGCCGCGTTGAACGTAAGCAGCCTGCGCTCGCCGTGAGCCAGCATGGTCGCGACTATGTTGGCATCGTGAATCTGGCACCCACCTACTGGAACTTCACGACAGAGGTCGATCAACGTCTGAGTCACTGCTGGACCGTCCTCCAATATCTCGAATGCGCGAACCAATCTACTAGCGTCATCAATCGCTTCAGCCAACGTCATGGGGGTAAGCCAGGTTTGGGGCCGAGTGACGGTGGATAAGTATTCACGGACAACCTGACGGCTTATTCGCATTGGTTCGAGGCTCAGAAAGCCTTGTTTCAATCGCACCCTGGCGAAGTCGTGGCCCGGAGCATGGGTAATTCGGGAGCGTACGAGGACGTTAGTGTCTACGAACAACAGGCTAGACCCTGTCCTCGTATATGTCCTCTCTTCTGAGACTCAGACCTTCCGGCCATACCAGCGTGGGGTGGACGGGCCACACAGTATCCAGAATCGACGTGAGAACGGTATCGCGCCGCTTCCGTCTGAGCAACAGAGTCTCAGCGTCCATGTCGACCTCTGCCGTCTCCCATCCGGCAGCACACCAAGCGAGGGCATGGCTGTGGCCTCCGCCGCTCTGATTTGCCCACCATGGTCGGTGAAGGCGGGCAGACGGGGGCAGATGGAAACCAATGATTGCTTCTATCTCACTGAAGGTGGTCCGCCACTCCTGGGCTTGAAGACCACAAAGGTGACTATAAAGTCTCCGGTATTTTCCCCGGAGCGCCGTCCCGCGATGACTTTGGCGCTGCTCTATCGACATTTTGCCTCCAGTACCCCCAACGAGACCTCTGGAACAACCGCTAGAAGATGGCCAGCGGATTCACCGGGGAGCCTGTGGCCCCGTCCCACCGCAGTGGGGCCACAAGGAACATGAACTCCCACCTGCCCAGTTTCTGGCACATTTCCGTCAACTCCTCACAGTTGGCCGCGTCTATTAGCCACAGCCCCATGAACACAATGCCCACGACGTGAATGGGGCCTCCGGGATTCGTGTATCCACTGGGGCTCGCGTCTTGAGATGCATCGGCGACGATCAGAGACACCCCTCGTTCCTTCAGCCAGGGCAGACACGCAGCTTGCAACCCAGGTCGGTCGGGGGTGTCCAGGGGCCCGGCCTCCAGACGCCGCTTGTACCACCCCAGCCGTACGATAAGCGCGTCTCCTTCGGTCACTTTGACGCCCTGGGCAGCTTCTGCGGCTTCCAGGTCCTCGGGGAAGACAGGTTCGCCGGCCTCCAGCCAGTCCCTGCCCTTGAGCTTGGCTATATCCAGCAGCACCCCGCGGGTGACCACTCCGTCCTTCACCAGCTCGACGCCGCCCTCGGATGCCTTCTTTTGGACCCCCACCGAGTCCGCAGGACGTCCGTTGTACATCTGGCCGTCCCAGAATTGGTGGCAGATGGAGTCGAGGTGGGTGATGGTGACCCCGTGGTAGTAGAGGGCCAGGAAGTCGGAAGCTCCGCCTGATCCCTTCTCCGGGGCCGCTTCTCCGCTCCCGATCATGTAGTGGACGGGAGGAATGCGGAAGTTGCCCAGGTCCGGCGCAATCTCAGGCACAATCAGGCGCGAGCAGCTAACCGCCACCCCTTCTTTGACTAGAGCTCCCGCTTCCGCCTTCTTGGCTTCCGTAATCAGGTTCAGGGTGCCTATTTCGTCGTCGTCTCCCCACCTACCCCAGTTGCTCAGGGATTTCATGTATCCCTGGACTTCCTGCTCTGTGGGGACGTTTCTGGTTGTCATAAGATGGCCTCCAAATGTTCGTTGACGGCCCTAGAATATGGCCACTGGGTTAATTGGCGAGCCAGTGGCGTTCTTGAACACCAGCGGCGCCACAGTGAACATGAACTCCCATCTGCCCAGCCGCTCGCACACCTCGACCAGCTCTTCGCAATTACCGGCGTCAATGAGCCACAGGCCCATGTAGACGATACCCACCTTGTGGATAGGCGGCGCTACGTTGGGGTACTCCGGCGCGGGATGAACGTCTTGGGAAGCGTCTGCGAACAGGACGGACACTCCCCTCTCGTGTAGCCAGGGCAGCGTCTGGGCGTGAAGGCCCGGCCTCACGCCGCCCCCTAAAGGTCCCTGCTCCAGCCTGCGTTTGTACCAACCGAAGCGCAGGCACAAGGCGTCACCCTCCTCCACACGGACTCCCTGGGCTTCCTCGGCGGCTTCCAGGTCGTCAGTGAATACGGCCTCGCCAGGTTCCAAATAGTCTTTGCCTTTGAGCTTGGCAATGTCCAGCAGCACGCCCCGTGTGACGACTCCGTCCTTCACCTTGTCGACACTCAAGGAGCTGGCCCGTTCAAGTACGTTGACCTCACGGGCCGGGCGCCCGTTGTACATCTGCCCGTCCCAAATCTGGTGGCACAGACTGTCCAGGTGGGTCACCGTCAGGCCGTGGAAGGAGATGCCCAAAAAGTCTGAGGCGTACCCGTTCTCCTTTTCAGGAGTCACCTCACCCGTGTTAATCATGTAATGCAGCGGCGGGATGGACGTTACGTCCGGCACGGCCGCTTCCGGGATGATGGGCCGAGCGCAACTGACGCTCACGCCGTCCCGTATCAGTCTGCCTGCCTGGGCCCTCTTCTCGGGCGTTATCAGATTCAGCGTGCCCAACTGGTCGTCGGCGCCCCAGCGCCCCCAGTTGGACAGGGACGTCATATAGCCGATGAGTTCCTCTTCTGTGGGTATCTTGCGATCAGCCATTCAGGTCCTCCTTAGAAGATGGCCAGTGGATTTAGAAGATGGCCAGTGGATTTACAGGGCACCCCGTGGCCTTGTCCCACCGTAAGGGCGCTACTGTGAACATGAATTCCCATCGATTGAGCCGTTCGCAAATGGGGGTGATTTCTTCCAGATTGGCGGCGTCGACAAGCCACAGTCCCATGCCCACCATGCCGATGGTGTGTATGGGTATGCGCAGACTGTACCCGCTGGGCTGCACATCATGAGAAGCGTCGGCGACCAGGAGAGATACGCCCCGCTCCTTGAGCCAGGGCAGGCACGCAGCGTGCAGCCCGGGCCTGTCCCCGTTGGGCGGCGGCCCCACCTCTTCTCGCTTCTTGAACCAACCCAGGCGCACGATAAGCGCGTCTCCCTCTTCCACCCGGACTCCCTGGGACTGTTCGGCGGCTTCCAGGTCTTCGGGGAAAACCGCCTCACCCGCTTCCAGCCAGGGCTTTCCCAAGACCTTGGTGACGTCCAGCAATACACCCCGAGTGACTATGCCGTCCTTGGTCAATTGGATGCCGCCCACAGTGGCTTTGGCCGCAGTGCTAACGTCTTTAGCGCTCTTGCCGTTGAACATCTTGCCGTCCCAGAACTGGTGGCAGATGGAGTCCAGGTGGGTGATTGTCCAGCCGTGGAAGTAGAAACCAATGAAGTCAGAGACCCCGCCAGGCCCTTTCTCAGGGGCAGCTTCTCCGGAATTGAGCATGTAGTGCATTGGCGGGATACGACCTGTGCCAGTATCGGACGCAATCTCAGGAATGATGGGTCTGGCGCAACTGACTCCTATCCCCTCAGTAACGAGAGCGGCAGCCGCGGCTTTCTTCTGTGGGGTAATCAGATTGAGAGTGCCAAGCTCGTCGTCCGGCCCCCAACGGCCCCAGTTGGACAGAGAGTCCATATAGGCCATCATTTCAGCTTCAGAAGGCGCGTTGCGTTCAGTCATAGTTACTCCTCCCGACACTAGGTCGCGGAGTTAACATAAAGCTAGAATACAGCCAGGGGATTTATGGGCGAGCCGGTGGCCCCATTGAATCTCAATGGAGCCATAATGAACATGAATTCGTAGCGGTTTAGACGGTTGGCGACCTCGACAACCTCCTCGCAGTTGCCGCAGTCGATGAGCCACAGCCCCATGTGAGGGATGCCCACACGGTGGATGGGCATCCCTGTGATCGGGTATCCGTGAGTAGGTCCTACATCCTGGGCCGCGTCTGCGTGGAGGATGGATACGCCACGCTCGTAGAGGTAGGGAATGCAGGCTGCGTGCAGACCAGGTCGGTCGGTGTTGTGGTGAGGGCCTTCCACCATCCGCTTCTTGAACCATCCGGTGCGGACCATCAGGCAGTCGCCTTCTTCGACCTTGACGCCCGCAGCCTCTTCAGCGGCTTCCAACTCGTCAGGAAAGACAGGCTCGCCTGCGTCCATCCACTCCTTGCCTTTCAGGGCGGCGATGTCGAGAAGGACCCCGCGAGTGATTACACCATCCTTGGCGTTCTGGACACCGCCGGCGGTGGCTTTCTTTTGAACGCCGACATCGGACGCGGGCTTTCCGTTGTACATTTTGCCGTCCCAGAACATGTGGCACAGGCTGTCCAAGTGAGTGATCGTGTATCCGTGGAACGCCATTCCCAGAAAGTCGGAAGCGCCGCCAGGCCCTTTGTCAGGGGAAGCGTCTCCGGAGTTGATCATATAATGAAGAGGAGGAATTCCTATCATGTCCGTAGTTAGCTCGGGAATGATGGGCCGTGAAGCGCTGACGGAAATCCCTTCCTTCACCAGCGCGGCCGCCTGTGCCCGTTTCGCCGGGGTAATCAGATTCAGTGTCCCCATTTCGTCGTCCGGACCCCAACGGCCCCAGTTGGAGTATTTCTGCATCCAGCTCAAGACTTCATCTTCGGTGGGAATGTGTCTGTCAGTCATAGAAACGCCTCCGTATGGTGGAGATTTCTCAAGACGAGTGCGGACGCTCAGTCAACGCCCAGCCTTGGCGTATCATATTCGATAGCCTTCGCATGGACAAGGGGCGGCCTTTAGGGACGTCGCCAGTGGGTGAGATGCAGTAGGGGCGACCGGTCGGTCGCCCCTACCAACGTCAACGTTCGCATGTCTTCAGGATTACATAAAAGTCTTTAGCGCAACGCCCTGAAGAAGTTCTTGACGTCGTCTGCCAGCATCTGAGGCTTTTCTATGGCTGCGAAGTGGCCTCCGCTGGGCATTTCGGTCCACTGCTGAACGTTCAGGTGGCGTTCCGCGAACTCCCTGGGAGGCTGGGAAATCTCCTTGGGGAAGATTGCCAGGGCGCAGGGGACAGTGACGCCGGTGCCGGGTTCGTAGGACCAGGGATTGTAGTTGTTTTCGTAGTAGAGGCGCACCGAGGAGTTTATGGTCTGGGTGACCCAGTAGATAGTTACGTTGGTCAGGAGCTCGTCCTTGGTGTACACGCTCTCCACGTCTCCGTTGCAGTCGCTCCAGGTGCGCCACTTCTCCACTATCCAGGCTGCAAGCCCGGCGGGGGAGTCGTTCAGGCCGTAGCTCAACGTCTGGGGCTTGGTGCCCTGGATATGGGCGTATCCGCCTTCGTTCCTCTGCCAGTCCTCCCGACGTGCCAGAAGGGCCTTCTCGGGATCGGAGAGAGGCCTGGAGCCCGGACCCAGATACGGTGTGGCTGTTCCCAGCGACGTGGAGTGGATGCCGATGAGGTGTTCGGGGAAGACGTAGCCAAGGCGCACTGTGACGTTGGCCCCCCAGTCGCCGCCCTGGGCTCCATAACGCTGGTAGCCCAGGTTCTCGGTCATGAGCTTGTTCCAGAGTTCCGCGATGCGGGCCACGTTCATACCCCGTTCCCTGGTCTGGTCCGAAAAGCCGTAGCCCGGCATGGAAGGGACTATGACATCGAAGGCGTCGGCCGGATCTCCGCCGTGAGCCCCTGGATCGGACAGCAACGGGATGAGCTTAAGTATTTCAAAAATCGAACTGGGCCAACCATGGGTGATGATGATGGGAATCGCGTTGGGCCCATTTCCCTTGACGTGATAAAAGTGGATGCCCCTCCCTTCAACCTCGGTCCGAAACTGGGGGAAGGAGTTGAGGTAAGTTTCCTGGGCCCGCCAGTCGAACCCGGTCCGCCAGTACTCCACCAGCTCTTTGACATAGTCCAGGTTGGAGCCGTAGTCCCAACCCGCCCCGGGAATCTCGTCGGGCCATCTGGTCTGGCCCAACCGGTCTTTCAGGTCATCCAGGACCTCATCGGGGACTTCGACCTTAAACGGGGTCACGGACATCTTTCACCTTCCATTTTTTGTCGAAATTCTACCATGACGGGGCGACGGGCGTTTTTCTGGACAGAGGTTCGCACAACATACGTTATGTAGACATGACGCCCGACCGCTGCATAACATAACGGATTTTAGGCCGAATTACATAATGGGAATCGACGGAGAAAGCCGTTTTTCATCGCCAGCATGGAAGGACTCGGAAGGGCCGTAGAAACCGACGGAGATTTCGACTTCGTTCACCTCAGTAAGGAGTTCACGTCATTGGGTCGGAGTCTGTCTTGGTGGCGTGGGCATGTGGTCAGGTTCCTCGGGCGGCGGCAACGCAGGACGGATTGGAATTGAGTCGGGAAGACATCCATCCTCTTGCAAAATGCGAATGACGTCGCTGTCCAGCGTCTCTACAGAGGAATAAAACAATTCCCCATTCGCGGAATGGAATGCTGCTGAGGTGTCGCTGAAGTCGAATTCGGCAAGAGAGTCAGGATCGGACGACCGTGTATTTATGTCTTTGCGATACAAGTTCAACATGACCTTGCCCGCCCAGCGCCAGACAAGGATCTCTGGAGGCGGTGCTGTATAGTTCAGCATGTGGAGCCTTCGGCTCACTATGGCCTAGTGTTCGGCCCATGTAGCCCGCCATATCCCGGCACTGCCGGGACTTCGCCCCCGCATGTCCTCTCTGCATACTCGGTTACGGTTCGAGTGAAGCCAAAGGGGGCAGGAGTGAGGATCAGATCTATGGCTCCATTTCTCCATACTAGGCACAAAGCCGACCAAGAAGGCCGATGAGGAAGACGTTGGAGTAGCCGTGTCAGGCAAAAAGCCGGGCGATATCCAAGCCTATTAGTGCGAGGCTCAGACTCAGCCACATCGTTACGATTGTCCAGAAGAGCCACGGGTTCTCCGCACGATGGACCGGCTCAACCAGGAAAGTCTCTCCTGTAAAGATGCTGGGCGCTGCCCAGAAGAGAAAGAGGATGCCCCAGACCCACTGGAGGTCGAAGATCACGGCTACCAAGACGATCGCTATGGCGACTAGAGTGAACCAGCGGACTCTACCGCTAGTACGACGTTCGCGCCGCCGATCAAAGCTCATGGTTCACGCTCTACATGTCGGGAGGGCGGCTCCTCTCCCAACATCTGCCAGCCGAG